>NZ_JBQCWY010000054.1:0-12337 GCF_051956955.1 Neisseria sp. P0021.S005
TTTTCTTGCCGGGCGGGCGCGCCATGATGGACACGCCGGCGGTCAGGAGGTCGTCGCCTATCATCTTGAGGGTGGCTTCGCCGCCGCCGAACAGGGTCGGGAAGAAGGTTTGGACTTTGCCGTTGACGGCATCGAAGGTTTCTTTGAAACGCTCTTTGGTTTTGTCGTCGATTTGGGCGATGGCTTCTTCCAAAAGGGTGATGGCGGCCTGCACGTCTTCGCTTTGGCTGCGGTAGTAGCCGTCGCGTTCGCGCGCTTCTTCAAGTTCTTGCAGGGAGGCAAGGTTGACGGCGCCGAGGGCTTCGATTTGCTGGGTGAGGCTGCCGATGCTGGTGTTCAATACTTTCGGCGATTCTTTCGCCAATGCTTCGAGCGCGTCCAAATCGGCGGCGCGTTCGGTCAGGTTTTGATGGTAGCGTTTGGCGTTAATCAGGGCTTCCTGCTGTTGCAACAGAGCGGTTTGGGTCGCGGCCTGAAGCTGCGGCAGCTTGGTTTGCAGGGTTTGTACGCGGGCGTATTGCTCCCTGCCCTGCTCCTGAATCTGCGCGAGTTTCTCCTGTACGACGATATATTCTTCATCCAAAGTCTGTACGGCTTCGCTTAATTCTTCGAGCTTGATGTGCTGCTCGTCGTTTTGGAACTCGGTTTCATAGGCGAGGGCAAGTTCTTGTTGGCGTTCCTGCCAGTCGAAGGTTTGCTGTTCAAGCTGGGCGATTTGCTGCTGGTAGTTTTGTTTTTGCTGGTTGAGCTTGTGGACGGCGACTTCGGCCAGCCCGTATTGGCGGTTGGCTTCCAACAGGGCAAGCTGCGCCTGTTTCAGACGACCTTGCTGCTCTTGGCGGCTATGTGCGGTGGTTTGCTGTTGGTGTTCGAGTTCGGCGGCGGCTTCCTGCAAAGTAACGATGTCGTCTGAAAGCCCGTCGGACGTGTGTTGCAATACGGTCTGTTCTTTCGCCAACTGCGCCAGTTCGCGCTCGATGTGTTCGCGGCGGATTTGCCCTTGGTTGGTGCGCGCCAAGAGTTCGGCGGCGCGTTGCTGCGCTTGACTGTATTGGCGCGTGTGCTGCTGTTGCTGCTGCATCAGGTTTTTGTGCTGCGTTTCGGACGAGCGCACGGCAACCTCCGCCTGTTTGAACGCGGCTTCGGCGGCAGAAAGTTCGGGGGCGAGGCTTTCCAGTTCGGACGCGATGCCGTCGAGACGCGCTTTTTGGGTAATCAGGCTTTCCTGCGCAGGTTTGGCATAAAGCAGGACGCTGACTTTATCGACCTGATGGCCTTCGGGCGTAAGCCAGATTTGATGTGCGCTCAAATCGCTTTGATGCGCGAGGGCGTAGCTCAAATCGGGCGCGCACAATATGCCGTCAAGCCAGTGGTGCAATGCCGTCTGAAACGGCGGCTGCGCTTGGATTTGGTTCAGCAATGCCTGTACGGGCAGGGATTTCTTGATACCGCCGGAGAGGTCGTCTGAAAGCCATGCAGCCTGCCCCTGCGGCAAAGGCGTGGGGGGAACGAAGCTGTGCGGTACGGAGCGGGCGTGCAGGCGTTCGGCAAGGATGACGGACAAGGCGTGCTGCCACTCGGCGGGTGCGATGATGTGTTGCCACAGTTGCGGCGCGGTGGCGTGGTCGGTTGCCTGCCAGAAGTCGGCGGCTTCCTGCTGTTGCGACAGGATTTGCGACAACGCCTGCTGCTGCGCCTGCAAGGTGATGTGTTGCTGCTTCAGGCTTTGGAAGCGGTTTGAGGCCGTCTGAAACGCTTCGCGGGCGGCGTGTAGGGCTTCTTCGGCGGCAATGATTTGTTCTTCGTAATGCTCTTGCTGGCTTTGCAACAAGGCGGAGGCTTCCTGCGCGGCGGCGGTCTCGGCTTCGTCGGGCAGGTTCAGGGCTTGGTTTTCCTGTTTCAGACGACCTTTGCGCTCTTCGTGTTTGGCAACGGTTTGTTCGGCATGGGTAAGCTGCTGCTGTTTCAACGCCAGTTCGCGGCGGATGCGGTTTGCCTCGTCCTGCTGGGTTTGGAAGGCGGCGTTGAGCGTGGCTTGTGCTTCTTCCAATTCGGGCAGACGCTCTTCGTGTTCGGCAACCTGCATCGCCCATTCCGCCAACTCGGTTTGCTTTTCTTCGACCTGCAACTCGTTTTCTTCCAGCTTGACGCGGATTTGCTGCTGTTCTTGATGGATGCGCTGCAACTGCGCCTGCGCTGCCTGCTTGTCGCGTTCGATGCGTTGGTGCAGGTTTTGCTGATGGCGGATTTGTTCTTCCAAACGGGCAATCTGCTCGCGCAACACACCGCGTTTGTTGCTCAATTCATGTACCGCCTGCTGTTGCGACTGTTCGGCGGTCTGCAAGGTGTGTACTTCGTCGTTTAATGCCTGAACCTGCGCGGCGGTTTCGTCCTGCTGCGCCTGCAAAGACTGATGCTGCGCGGTCGCTTTGTCGGCAGCGGCAAGCGATTGCTGCCATTGGGCGTAATCGAGCAAATCCTGTTGCTGGTTCAACTGCGCGGTCAGGGATTTGTAGCGTTCGGCGGTTTCCGCCTGTTTCTCGAGCTTTTCCACCTGACGCGCCAACTCGTTCTGCAAATCGCCCAAACGCTGTAAATGCTCGCGTGTGCCTTTCAGACGGCCTTCCGTCTCCTTACGGCGTTCCTTATATTTGGACACGCCCGCCGCCTCCTCGATATAGGCGCGCAACTCCTCCGGCCGCGCTTCGATGATGCGTGAAATCATCCCCTGCTCGATGACGGCATAACCGCGCGCGCCCACGCCCGTACCCAGAAACAAATCAGTAATGTCGCGGCGGCGCACGGTCTGATTGTTGATGAAATAAGTCGATTCTCCCTGACGCGTTAGCTGTCGCTTGATGCTCACCTCGGCATACTGCCCCCACGCCCCCTGCAAACTGTGGTCGCTGTTGTCAAACACCAGCTCCACCGAAGCCCTCGGCGCAGGACGGCGCGTCGCCGCACCGTTAAAAATCACGTCCTGCATACTCTCGCCGCGAAGCTGCTTCGCCGAAGCCTCGCCCAACACCCAGCGCACCGCGTCAATCACATTCGACTTGCCGCAGCCGTTCGGCCCGATGACCGCAACAAGCTGCCCCGGCACATGAATCGTAGTCGGGTCGGTAAAAGATTTGAAGCCGGAGAGTTTGATGTGGGTAAGGCGCATGGCAATGTTTCGAATCGGAAAAGAAGGCGTATTTTAACGGAAATACGCTTATCCGTTGAGAGAAAAGCATCCATAAAGTCCGACTGCTTTTTTATCTTCAAAAGGCCGTCTGAAAAGTTTGTTAAAAAGAAACAGACTAGCTATAGAACTCACTAAAATATTCAAAATAAATTCATATAAAACAATTAACTAAGAAAATATCCACCCAACCATCTTCCCTTTGATTAATTTTTGTACAGAAATGCAAACAAACTGTTTATTTTTTTATGATTTATGGTTATTATCAGATATTAAAGGTTTAAAAATCAGATAAACGATCTCTCCGACCTTTTAATCAAGCGAATAACCATACAGGGAATCTCATGTCAAACATCCAAACCAAACTTAAAACCATCGTTTTTACAGCCATCAGCGCAGCCATCTTGTCCGCATGCGGTGGTGGCGGAGGCGGCGGTTCATCTGCTTTAAGCACCGGCGCAACTCCTACCAATAATACCGGCAACTCTGCTGGCAACAATGGCAATCCTGCCAACAACAGCAATGCCAACACTCCGAAAGCTCCGTCTACTACGCTTACTAACAGTGCCGACAACCTTGCCGAACTGACCGATGAAGCTCCAATCGATCCGGCCAACGTTACCCAGCCTTTGCACACACATTTCATCTCTTCCAAAGGTGCACAGCAATCCAACCCTAACGTACAAATCCGCAAAGATGCCGCAGGCAAAATGTTCCAAACGGACAATCAAGACCGCAACCAAAATGGTCTGATCAGTTCTATTGACTTTAACAGCAATGATGAAGTCAAAATGGACGGCGTTGTATTATTTAATAAGACCTCTAATGGCAACGCAACCCAACCTACATGGACAAGTTACGCTTCTGTTATTGCCAAAGTATATTCAAAAGGCAATACTCAAACTGATGTCAGCGAACAAACGGGCAAGGAGAAAAATACCGAATTCGCATACGGCAAATCAACTTTGGATGACAAAATTGCTGAAGATTATAAAAAATTAAAGGCTGAAGAAGAAAAGCTTGAAAAAGAAGAAAATCCAGAAGCAGGTCCAGTTAACAATAAAAAAGTAACGGAAATCAAAGCAAAGATTGAAGAATTAAAGACTTCACACGCTAAAAATCTTGAAAATCGAACTAAACTAGCAGAAATTAATGAGAATGTTAGCAATAATCTAGCCTATTTCCGTCCAGACCAAGATGGCTTGGTATTCGACAAACAATTCGACGGTGTCTATGTCATCAATTTTGGCGATGGCACAGAAATTGTGTTGCATGATCCTTCTGCGGCCGGCTGGACATATCAAACCTTCGCGCATTACACCGACCCTAAAGGACATGTATACCAAGGCTACCAAAGCCTGGGCGATGAAACTGTCTTCACGACCCTGCCTGCTAAAGGTACAGCCACCTACAAAGGTATTTCTACTGCCTATGTGGTTACCGATAATAACAATCGTCAGTTGACTTCCAATGTCATGGCTATCGTTGATTTCGGCCTCAAAGGTATCCGTTTTGAAACATCAAACTCACACTTCCATACTTTGGAAAATGGTAAGCGCGTATCCAAAGCAGATAAAAACTACGATTTCAAAGGTACGGCAAGCTGGAAAGACGGCAACCTCTTCTCCGGCAAAGTCAGCACGGCCGATGACAAGTTAAGTGGCAACCTGAACGGCAAATTTTACGGCCCCAATGCTGCAGAAATTGGCGGCACTTACGGCTTGAAAAACAAAGATGCAACCGAACACTTAATCGGTGGCTATGGCGCGAAACGTCAATAAATCTACCTAAATAAAAAGGCCGTCTGAAGTTTCAGACGGTCTTTTGTTTTTTAACTTGGATTACACCGATACGGCTGCTTTGATGTGCGGATGCGGATCGTAGCCTTCCAATTCGAAGTCTTCAAATTTGAAGGCAAACAAGTCTTTGACTTCAGGGTTGATTTTCATGGTCGGCAGTTTTCGGAAATCACGGCTTAATTGCAGCTGGGCCTGCTCGATATGGTTGCTGTACAAATGCGCATCGCCAAACGTATGGATAAACTCACCGGCTTCCAGGCCGCACACTTGCGCCATCATCATGGTCAACAATGCGTAGCTGGCGATGTTGAACGGTACACCAAGGAAAATATCGGCGCTGCGTTGGTAAAGTTGGCAGGACAGTTTGCCGTTGGCAACGTAAAACTGAAACAGCGCGTGGCAAGGTGGTAAGGCCATTTCGTCGACCAAAGCCGGATTCCATGCCGATACAATCAGACGGCGCGAGTCGGGATTTTTCTTGATTTGTTCCACCACGTTGGCAATTTGGTCGATATGGCGGCCGTCGGGTGCAGGCCAACTGCGCCATTGGTAGCCGTAAACCGGGCCTAAATCGCCGTTTTCATCCGCCCATTCGTCCCAAATAGACACATTGTTGTCTTTCAGGTATTTGATGTTGGTATCGCCTTTAAGAAACCAAAGCAGCTCATGAATAATCGAGCGCAGATGCAGTTTTTTGGTGGTCAATAGCGGAAAGCCTTCACTCAAATCAAAACGCATTTGGTAACCGAACACGGAACGCGTGCCGGTGCCGGTACGGTCGGATTTGTCGATACCATTGTCGAGAACATGGCGCATAAGGTCGTGATAGGCTTTCATGTGTTTCCTTAATGTATGTGTTGTGGGAATTTCTTGTGTATTGTACCGAATTTTCAGACGGCCTGCCTCTCTGTCTTCAATGGGGCAACCTTCCCCATATTCGCGTAGTACACTCATTAACAATGTTGACAATTCAGCGCTAATTTACACAAATTTATGAGCTGAATTAAATTTTTACAAAAAAATTTTCAACATTTTCTAGTTTAATTACTCGGTATTTTATTTTTATTTAAATCTATTTAATAAAATATTTTTATATATTTTTAATTGAATTTAAAATATAATTCCATTTTTACAAATTGGTAAAAAAATAATGTCAACAATCTAGGTAAAATTTTTCTTGGCAAGTAAAATTTTTACAGCTATATTTCAAAACATAAATATTGAAATATCTCACTCAATAGGAGTAGAAAAATGACTGACCTGAACACCCTGTTTACCAATCTTAAACAACGCAACCCCAACCAAGAACCCTTCCACCAAGCTGTTGAAGAAGTGTTCATGAGTTTGGATCCGTTTTTGGCGAAAAACCCGAAATACACCCAACAAAGCCTACTTGAGCGTATTGTTGAACCGGAGCGCGTGATTATGTTCCGCGTCACTTGGATGGACGACAAAGGCCAAGTCCAAGTCAACCGCGGCTACCGCATTCAAATGAGCTCCGCCATCGGCCCTTACAAAGGCGGCTTACGCTTCCACCCGACCGTCGATTTGGGCGTGTTGAAATTCCTCGCTTTTGAACAAGTCTTCAAAAACGCGCTGACCACCCTGCCTATGGGCGGCGGCAAAGGCGGTTCCGACTTTGATCCTAAAGGCAAATCCGATGCCGAAGTAATGCGCTTCTGCCAAGCCTTTATGACCGAACTCTACCGCCACATCGGCGCCGATACCGACGTTCCTGCCGGCGACATCGGCGTAGGCGGCCGCGAAATCGGCTATCTGTTCGGCCAATACAAAAAAATCCGCAACGAATTTGCTTCCGTCCTGACCGGCAAAGGCCTCGAATGGGGCGGCAGCCTGATTCGCCCTGAAGCCACCGGCTACGGCTGCGTATATTTTGCCCAAGCCATGTTGGAAACCCGCAACGACAGCATCGAAGGCAAACGCGTGTTGATTTCCGGCTCCGGCAACGTGGCGCAATACGCTGCCGAAAAAGCCATCCAACTGGGTGCAAAAGTATTGACCGTTTCCGACTCCAACGGCTTTGTCCTCTTCCCTGACAGCGGTATGACCGAAGCGCAACTGGCCGCTTTGATCGAGCTGAAAGAAGTACGCCGCGAACGCGTCGCCACTTACGCCAAAGAACAAGGCCTGCAATACTTTGAAAACCAAAAACCGTGGAATATCGCGGCCGAAGTCGCCCTGCCTTGCGCCACCCAAAACGAATTGGATGCAGATGCCGCCAAAATCCTGCTGGCAAACGGTTGCTATGTGGTTGCCGAAGGTGCGAACATGCCGTCAACTTTGGGCGCGGTCGAACAATTTATCAAAGCCGGCATCCTCTACGCTCCGGGCAAAGCCTCCAACGCCGGCGGCGTAGCGACTTCAGGTTTGGAAATGAGTCAAAACGCCATCCGCCTGTCTTGGACACGTGAAGAAGTCGACCAACGCCTATTCGACATCATGCACAACATCCACGAATCCTGCCTGAAATACGGCAAAGTCGGCGACAAAGTGAACTATGTCAATGGTGCGAACATTGCCGGTTTCGTCAAAGTTGCTGATGCCATGTTGGCGCAAGGTTTCTAAACCCCTATCCAGCCAAATCAAAGGCCGTCTGAAATATTTCAGACGGCCTTTTTCTTTTCATGAAAATTTTATACGCCCAAATAACCTTCCCTGCTGGAAAGCCATCTTGCCAGATGTGCTTCGACGATTTCAGGGTTTTGTTCAATCAGCAAAGGGGCAATTTCGCGCGCTTGTTCTAAAAGGTGTAAGTCTTCTTCAAGATTGGCAAAACGCAGCATGGGAACGCCGCTTTGACGCGCGCCGAGAAATTCGCCGGGGCCGCGGATGTTGAGGTCTTGGCGGGCGATTTCAAAGCCGTCGGTGTGTTCGTAGATGACTTTCAACCGCGCTTTGGCGAGTTCGCTCAAGGGTTCAGCAAACAGGAGGACGCACACGCTTTCTGCCGCGCCGCGCCCTACCCGACCGCGTAATTGGTGCAGCTGCGCCAAGCCCATGCGCTCGGCGTGTTCGATGACCATCAAGGCGGCATTGGGCACATCTACGCCGACTTCGATGACGGTAGTGGCGACCAATACGTTCAGACGGCCTGCGGCAAACTCCGCCATGACTTCAGCTTTTTCGGCGGCCTTCATGCGCCCGTGTACCAAGCCGATGTTGAGTTCGGGCAAGGCTGCCTGAAGCTGCTCGAGGGTTTCGGTGGCGGTTTGCAGTTGCAGAGTTTCGCTTTCTTCAATCAGCGGACAGACCCAGTATGCCTGCTGCCCTTTGCGGCAGATGTTGAGAACGAAGCCTTCGACTTCGGCGCGGCGGACGTTGTTGACGAGACGGGTTTTAATCGGGGTACGCCCGGGCGGCAATTCGTCGATAACGGACACGTCTAAGTCGGCGAAGAAACTCATAGCAAGCGTGCGCGGGATGGGGGTGGCAGACATCATCAGCTGGTGGACGTCGCGCCCTTTGTTTTTGAGGGCGAGGCGTTGGGCGACGCCGAAGCGGTGTTGTTCGTCCACAATCACCAAGCCGAGATTTTGAAACTCGACGTCGTCTGAAAACAGGGCGTGCGTGCCGATGGCAATTTTGACAGTGCCGTCAGCCAGTTTGGCTTTGGCTTCGTCTTTGGCTTTTTTGCGCTGGCTACCGGAAAGCCAAACGACTTCAAGCCCTAAAGGCTCAAGCCATTGTTTGAACTTGATGAAGTGCTGTTCGGCAAGGATTTCGGTCGGCGCCATTACAGCCACCTGCGCACCGGATTCGATAGCAGTCAAAGCAGACAAGGCGGCCACAATGGTTTTGCCGCTGCCAACATCGCCTTGCAGCAGGCGGTGCATGGGGTGGGTTTGCGCCATATCGTGGCAGATTTCGGAAACAACTCTTTCTTGCGCATCAGTCAGGGCAAACGGCAAAGCGTGGCGCAGGGCTTGAGTCAATGTGCCGTCGCCACCCAATGCCGTGGCCGAGCCGCTGACGCGCTTCTGCCGTGCCAAGCGCATAGAAAGCTGTTGCGCCAAAAGTTCGTCAAATTTGAGCCGTTGCCATGCAGGCAGCGTGCCGTCTGAAAGTTGATGAATGGTGAAGCTTGGCGGCGGCGAATGCAAAAGGCGCAGGCTTTCGGCAAGGTGCGGCAATTTCAGACGGCCTAATAAAGCATCAGGCAAGGTGTCGTGCAACGGCGTAACGTCCAAGGCCGTCTGAATAATACGGCGCAAAGTGGGTTGATTTAAACCGTTTACGGTCGGATAAATCGGCGTAAGGCTTTCTGCCAAACCGCTGCTCTCGGCATCGCGGATTTTAGGATGAATCATCTCGTCGCCGTGAAACCCGTGCTTGATTTCGCCCACGGCGCGGATGCGCTTGCCGACCGCCATCTGTTTCTGGTTGCTGGCATAAAAGTGGATAAAGCGCAGAAAAAGGACGCTGCCGGAACCGTCGGCGATTTGGACAATCAGCTGCTTGCGCGGCTTAAATGTCACTTCCTGATGAATGACTTCGCCCTCAACCTGACACGGCACGCCGATTGGTGCATCCTTAATCGGCATGATGTGCGTCTCATCCTCATAACGCAACGGCAGGTGCAACACCAAATCCCATGCGGTATGGAGGTTGAGTTTCTCGAGCTTCTTAGCGGAAACATCGGTAATTTTGAGCTGTTTTTGGGTTTCGGGCGTCATCTTAAAAGGCAGCTGATTTAAAGTTTGCTGTATTTTATCCGAAAACAAAAAGGCCGTCTGAACGCAATGTTTCAGACGGCCTTCAAAGCTGAATACTTGAAACAAATGAATATTTGAAAATACGCCGGCTATCGAATCAACTTCAGCCATTGTTAGAAAACAGCTTTCAAAAAAGAAGGATGTTCAATCCATACTTTTATCAGGAATTTGGCCAATAATGTTCACATACCAAATAATGATCCATTCGCTCTAGAAATGCCAATCCAATTTCAATTTGACTGTCCGCGGTTCGCCATAGAAATTGTTTTGACCTCGCGTACGGTTGTAGTTGTTTTCAAAATACGTCCTGTCAGCCAGGTTCGTTCCGATCAGGCTGATTCTGCCGTGTTTGTGAAAGTCATATTGAACAAAGCCATCTATAAGTCCGTAGCCTCCTTGGCGAATATTGTAAAGGCTACTTGTGCGACTTTGCGCGGATATTCCACCACCCAAGGTCAACTTAGTTTGAGGCAAGCGGTAGCTTGTACCGAGGCGGAACATATGTACCGGCGTGAAGTTACTGAAGTTATATGGGTCGGCAGTCGTGTTTTTCTCCAACCGCTCCGCATTGACTTCTGCAGCATTTTTATACTTACTTTTGTTATATGTGTAGCCAACAAAAATACGCCAGTTTTCCGACAATTCGCCAGCCAATTCAAGTTCTGCACCGCTGCTCTTAACCTTACCCACAGGTTTGGCGATGGTTTGGAATGAACCTCCGTTACGACTAGTATCGGGAACAAATCCGAAATCGACAACGGTTCGGTTTTTCTGCTGTAAAACAAATAAGGCAAGCGAAGCATTCAGACGGCCTTGCAAGAACGACCCTTTCCAACCTATTTCATAGTTAGTCCCGATGAGTGGTGGAAGAACGGATTTGCTGGTTACATCAACGTTATCCTGTTGTTTAAAAATCTTAGTATAGCTGGCATACAAGCTTTGTTGCGGTGTCAGGTCGTAGGTAATGCCTGCATATGGCGTGAACCTATGACTTTGCATTTTTGAGGTGTAGTGTTCTTTGTCGATTTTGTTACTGCTCTCAGTTTGAAATGCCGTAGCAGGCTGGCCATAGCGTACAGGCATTTCTTTGGCTTGTGTGGTTTCATAGCGCGTATAGTGCATACCGCCCAAGAGATGCAGACGGTTGGTTGCATTAAAGCGGGTACTGACAGTCAAAGAATGTGTTTTATTCGTGTTAAGGTATTTCGAATAATTGTATAACGCCGGAACATGATCATCTGCAACCTGAACAGTTTTCCACAGCGGCGTTTTCAGATATTGGTTTGCCCATTTCAAATTTCCCTCTTCATCCCGCTCCTGTATTTTGTTTCCATTTGCATCCAATTCGTAAACAGGATCTTGCACCATTACGCGCTCACCATTGTCGTTGACTGTCCAGACAGGCTTACCCTCTGCATCCAAACGAGGAGTATATTTGGTCACATGCGCGCCACTGCATTCCGGCACATAGATCTTGTTATTACCTTTTTCGTTATAAATATGCCAATCTGGTTCGACAATACCTTTTTCTAAAGGATTACGCTCCGGACCATCGGGATGAATGCCGCAACTGCCTGCACCTGCATAACCTTGAGGACGGACAAAATAACGGTTTTGATATATTTCCGTATAAGCAGAACGAATTTTTTCATTGTTATACGCATAACCGACAAAGAAATCATGTTCACGCCCAAGCAGGCGGTAATTACCTGTCAGATCCAGCTTAAAGCCCCATTGCACATCGTGTTTGGTATAGTGCAACGGCATGAAGTTGTAACGGCGGTTGTATGTGTGGCGAAGATTGTATGCTGAGTCGTATAGACGGTTGGGAAACAGGCCTTCTGCATTGTTAATAATTCCTTGCTTTGCAAGCTCCTTATCAATAAACTCTTTTTTATCTACTTCTACACCCGGATCCTGCCAGTCGTTGCATAGGAAATCCAAACCAATGTCCTGCATACATTGATCGAAACCTGCCCGACGTGCTGCCGCCCTTTGGGAGCGATATTGTTCAAAAGCAGATGAATCGAAATGATGGGCAACATAATCTGCTTTTTTCTCTTCATATGTTTTCGTGACGCCATCACGATATTCTTTTAATTTTGCCAACGCCTTGTCTTTAGGCTCAAAAGGGATAACCTCTCCCTTTTCAGTTAGGAAACCCGTTGCCGCAGATGCTGAAATACCTGCCGCGTGTTCGTTTTTCAGAAAAAATTGTCCGACTTTGGCATCTGAATCATTACGCGTATAAGAAATTTCGGCATTGAGTTGCCATCCATTGTCAAAGACATGTTTGAAACCGGAAAAAATATTGTATTTATCAGCATTCAGGCGTGACCATGAGGTTTCACCCAAATAAGTATTACGTGGCAATTTCAAAGGATTGTTACAGGCCGGACTGGAGCTGAAGGCCGCAGTTTTTTGATCCTCACAAGGTAAAATCACGCCGGCAAAATCGGGAATATCTTTATTTTTCTGATAAGTACCCCCAAAAGTCAGCATACTGTTATCACTCAAATCCGTATCGATCACGCCATAAACCATGTCTTTCTTGTTCCATACACCCTCTTTAAAAGAACGGTGGTCCTCATGAACACCAACCAGCCTACCGCGTACCGTAT
>NZ_JBQCWY010000055.1:0-12274 GCF_051956955.1 Neisseria sp. P0021.S005
GAAGCCGTTAAAAAAGGCGGCAATGCAGTAGGCCGCGGCATGAGCCATGTTGGAGAAAAAATCGAAGCCGCTACCGAATAATTCGGTAAATCAGGCCGTCTGAAGCTCCTGACTCCGTTTCAGACGGCCTGATACATTATTAATTTTTCAGACATTTTCACGATTCAAAGCAAAGGAAGAAACAATGAGTAATCCGTCAAGCTGGTTTGGTATTCATGCTCATGATTTGGATCGCGCCAAAGCCTTTTACGAATCCGTATTCGGTAAGCCCCTGCAAGACGTTGGCGGCAACGGATTCCGTTTCATCATTTTCCCAGCCGATTACACCCAACACGGTACGGCCGGCATGATTTGGCACGACAGCAATGCCCAGCCCGGCCACGGCGGTACAACCATTTTCTTTAATTGCCCGAATTGCGCCGAAACAGCAGAAAAAGCCGTTGAAGCAGGCGGCAAACTGTTACAAGAGAAATTCCGCATTGCCAACGGCTTTGCAGCATTTATCGAAGACACAGAAGGCAACCGAATCGGTTTGCACAGCACACGCTAACCCGAATAGCCATAAAATAATTTCCCATTATTACTATAAGAATCTGACATGAAAGCCTTTACCAAAATTACCGCCATCGTTGCCCCGCTCGACCGCAGCAACGTCGACACCGATGCCATCATCCCCAAACAATTTCTGAAATCCATCAAACGCAGCGGCTTCGGCCCCAATGCCTTTGATGAATGGCGTTACCTCGACCACGGCGAACCTGGCATGGACAACAGCAAACGCCCGTTGAATCCTGATTTCTCCCTGAACCAGCCACGCTATCAAGGCGCACAAATCCTGTTGACGCGTAAAAACTTCGGTTGCGGCTCTTCACGCGAACACGCCCCTTGGGCATTGGACGACTACGGCTTCCGCGCCGTCATCGCCCCCAGCTTCGCCGACATCTTCTTCAACAACTGCTACAAAAACGGCCTTTTGCCTATAGTTTTGACAGAAGAACAGGTTGACCAGCTTTTCAAAGAAGTTGAAGCCAACGAAGGCTATCAGCTCTCCATCGACCTTGCCGAGCAAACCCTGACCACCCCTAGCGGCGAAACATTCACATTCGACGTTACCGAACACCGCAAACACTGCCTCTTAAACGGCTTGGACGAAATCGGCCTGACCCTGCAACACGCTGACGAAATTCACGCCTTCGAAGAAAAACGCCGCCAAAGCCAGCCTTGGCTGTTTAACGGTTGACATACAAAAGGCCGTCTGAAAAATTTAAGTGTTTCAGACGGCCTTTACTGAATGTTTTGAAATAGTCCATGAGATCATTCGACGAATTAATCCAAACCCAAGACCCTGCATGGCCATTGATTCAAGAGTGGCTTGCGGAAACGACAAACAGCGTTGAAGTCCTGCCCCGCACGCTTGAAAAGGCAAAGGAAGAACTTGTCAACAACACGTTCGTTTATGGGCGCTGTCGTTTATGAAACCGGCGGCATCCTGATTGACGACGGCTGGTTGCGGATACTGGGTTCCGGCAGTACGAAGCTACCCCGTGGTTTGGGAAGTTGGAATCTGGGCCGCACACAATCCGAGCCAGCAGGCCCTGCTCCCTATTATCTGTTTGCCGATGATGTTGCTGGAGGCTATTTTGCAATTAATGGCGGGGGATTGAATGGCAAAGTAGGTAATGTTTTCTACCTGCCGCTGGATACCTTGGAATGGGAAGATTGCGGTAAAGGTTACGGCGACTTCTTAAATTGGGCATTGACCGGCGATTTGCAGTTGTTTTACGAAAACCTGCGTTGGGAAAATTGGCGCGAAGAAATCCGTGATTTGAATGGCGACAGCGTTTATACGTTCTTTCCGTTTTTATGGACTGAAGAAGGCAGCGATATAAACCAAGTCAGCCGTAAGCGTGTTCCCATAGAGGAACATTATGCTTCCACTTTGGATTTGCAAAACACAACTCCATAAAAAGCATTTTCAGACGGCCTTGTTGTTACAATTCAAATAAAGCATCCTTAAAAACGTATTGGTCTGAAGTTTAATTCTACCTAACCACACCATGATTACCGACACCATAAGCAATGCCACCCGCTATGCTGCCCTGCATCCCGACTTTGCAGAGGCCTTCCATCTGTTGCAGACCTTGGATTTTGCCAAGCTGCCAGACGGCCAAGTGCCATGCGAGAATCCCAATATCCGTATTTTTATCGGCAGCGAGCCGATGAGGACTCAAGGCGAAGCTCAGCCTGAAGCGCACTTAAAACACATTGATATTCAAACGCCGATTGATGGCAGCGAAACATATGGCTGGATAGACAGAGGCCGTCTGAAAAACGGTTTGGGCTACAATGAAAAGCGCGATATCGAATTTTTCGACTGTGAGCCGGAAACCTGGCTGACCTTGGAGCCCGGCGAATTTGCGCTATTTTTCCCGAATGATGCGCATGCCCCATTGGTCGGCGACAGGGCAAACATACGCAAAGTTGTTTTTAAAATCCGTGTTGAAACCGAACGCCTATAATCTTTCAGACGGCCTTATCCCCTTATTCAGGACACAATATGTCTTTTTTCAGCAGGTTGTTCCGCTCCAAACCTAAATTAATGACTTGGCAGGAATTTGTCGAATACTTTGCCCGTCGTATCCAAGAAGAATTGGATCTTGAGGCGAAAATCGACTGGGGCGAAAACATTGCTTCTTCGCCTATCATCGTCCAGTTTTCCGAAGACGATGAAGCATCGTTCAGCACATATTTGAGCAACCATTACACAAGTTATCTGCAGAATCCCGAGGCCTTGGAAGCTATTGTTGCTGCCAATTTAGCGGTTATCGATAAGATTCAAGACACTGATGCCAGTGTTTCAGCACAACAAATTCTTCCGACAATTAAAAATACGATTTATCTGGAAAACGTCAGACTGATTACAAATACGGACGAAGACGAGCCTGCCGATTACCTGGTATACAAACTGATTGCAGGCGATATCATGTTGCTTTATATGGTGGATACGGAAGAATCCATGCATACGCTCAATCGTGAGCATATGAAAGAGGCCGGTATTGAAGATGAAGACGCCTTATATCGTACCGCCATGGATAATTTGCGCCAACGGATGAATGGACGTGTTCAAATTCATCATGCCGAAGGTTGGTCATTGACCCAAATCCATTTGGACAACGACTATGATGCTTCCCTGATTTTGCTTTTGAACGAAGTGCTTAAAGACGATCCTATGCTGCCGGTCAACCCTGTTTTTGCAGTCCCGGCACGCAACGCCCTGCTCGTTTGCAGCCCATCCGATGAAGAAGCTTTGCAGGCGATGGCGAATATTGCCCTGCAGGCATTTGAAGACTCTGCCTATGCGATTTCTACCCAGCTTTACCAGTACCATAATGGTACAATCAGCGTTTTCAGAGCAAATTGATTTAAGGCCGTCTGAAAAACAGGCGACCTGCCCTTTACCTAAAACCTTCCCATAAGGAAACCCGAAATGACCAAACATATCGCTATCTTGCGCGGCGACGGCATCGGCCCTGAAATCGTTGCAGAAACCGTCCGCGTACTCGACAAACTTATCGAACAAGGTTTGGATGTCAGCTACGAATATGCGCCTTTGGGCGGCGAAGCCTATGACGAATACGGCCATCCTTATCCAGAATTCACGCAAAACCTTTGCCGTAAAGCCGATGCGGTTCTGCTTGGTGCCGTCGGTTCTCCTCAATACGACAATCTCGACCGTCCGCTACGCCCTGAACGCGGCTTGTTGGCCATCCGTAAAGACTTGAATCTGTTTGCTAATTTGCGCCCTGCCATTTTGTATAAAGAGCTGGCCAATGCTTCCACTCTGAAACCGGAAATTGTAGTCGGCCTTGACATCCTTATCGTACGCGAACTGACCGGCGATATTTACTTTGGCGAACCGCGCGGCATCCGTGTTTTGGAAAACGGCGAACGCGAAGGCTACAACACCATGAAATACAGCGAAAGCGAAATCCGCCGTATTGCCCACGTTGCCTTCCAATCCGCCCAAAAACGCAGCAAAAAAGTCTGCTCCGTAGGCAAAGCCAACGTTTTGGAAACCACCGAACTGTGGCGCGAAATCTTTGAAGAAATCGGCAAACAATATCCTGATGTTGAGCTTTCCCATATGTACGTCGACAATGCCGCCATGCAGTTGGTACGCGCGCCCAAACAGTTTGACGTGATTGCCACCGGTAACATCTTCGGCGACATTCTCTCTGATGAAGCCTCCATGCTGACCGGCTCCATCGGTATGCTGCCTTCCGCTTCTTTGGACGAAAACGGCAAAGGCCTGTACGAACCGTCTCACGGCTCCGCTCCCGACATTGCCGGTCAAAACAAAGCCAATCCGCTGGCGACCGTATTGTCTCTTGCCATGTTGCTGCGTTACAGCCTAAACGACGAAGCACGCGCTCAACAAGTTGAAAACGCCGTACAAAAAGTATTGCAACAAGGCTTGCGTACCGGCGACATTTACGAAGAAGGTACCAAACTGGTTTCCTGCTCCGAAATGGGCGATGCCGTATTGGCCGCTTTGTAAGAGGCCGTCTGAAAAAGCGTGGGGCCAATTCCACGCTTTTTTATATGTAAAAACTCGAAAGCATAAAAAAGGGCGTATCTTCACACGCCCTTTCGTCTTATTTCAGACGGCCTTAAGATTGAAGCAATCAACCTTTTTTATGTTTACCGGCAAAGCCGTCGTTAGACTTACGTTTGCCTTTAAAGCCTTCGCCGCCTTTTTTGAAACCGTCAGACTTCTTGAAACCGTCTTTCTTAAAGCCATCTTTTTTGAAACCGTCTTTTTTATGGCCTTCGCTGCGTGATTTGCCACCGAAGCCTTCTTTGCCCGGTTTCTTATCGCCACGCCAGCCGCCGGATTTACGATCGCCCCAGCCGCCTTTGCCTTTCGGTTTGCCGCCGGCAGATTTACGTTTGCGTGTCGGCTCCATGCCTTCGATGGTCAGCTCAGGCAATTTGCGGCCGATGTATTTTTCAATTTTGTGTACTTTGACGTATTCATTCACTTCGGCAAAAGTAATCGCAATACCGGTACGGCCAGCGCGACCGGTACGGCCGATACGGTGAACGTAGTCTTCAGCCTGTTTTGGTAAGTCGTAGTTGATAACGTGGGTAATGGTTGGCACGTCGATACCGCGAGCGGCAACGTCGGTGGCAACCAAAATTTTGCAGCGGCCTTTTCGCAAGTCCATCAGCGTACGGTTACGCCAGCCTTGCGGCATATCGCCGTGCAGGCAATTGGCGGCAAAACCTTTTTCGTACAATTCATCCGCGATGACTTCGGTCATGGCTTTGGTGGACGTGAAAATCACGCATTGGTCGATGTTGGCGTCGCGCAGGATGTGGTCGAGCAGGCGGTTTTTGTGGCGCATATCATCACAGTACAACAACTGCTCTTCGATTTTGCCTTGGTCGTCCACGCGCTCGACTTCGATGATTTCAGGGTCTTTGGTTAGTTTGCGCGCCAGTTTGCCCACTGCGCCGTCCCAAGTGGCGGAGAACAACAAAGTCTGACGGTCGGTCGGAGTGGCTTCGACGATGGTTTCGATGTCATCGATAAAGCCCATGTCCAGCATACGGTCGGCTTCGTCCAAAATCAGCACTTCCAAACGGGCGAAATCAACTTTGCCGCTTTGCATCAAGTCCATCAGACGGCCCGGAGTGGCGACAATCAGGTCAACCGGTTTGCTCAGAGCACGGGTTTGGTAGCCGAAAGATGCGCCGCCGACAATGCTGACAGTACGGAACCAGCGCATATTTTTAGCATACACCAGCGCATTTTTTTCCACTTGAGCCGCCAATTCACGGGTCGGCGTCAACACCAACGCGCGCGGGCCTTTCCCCGGTTTTTCGCTGCGCTTGGTCAGTTTTTGCAAAGTCGGCAGCAGGAAGGCTGCGGTTTTACCGGAGCCGGTTTGTGCCGAAGCCATAATGTCGCGGCCGTCCAAAGCAAACGGAATCGCTTGCGCCTGAATCGGCGTCGGGTTTTCGTAACCCTCGCTGCGCACGGCGGACAAAATGTTTTTATCAAGGTTCAAATCGGCAAATTTAATAGACATATCTATCCTAAGAGACAACAACGCGCACGCCTGAACAATTTCAGACGACCTGAAGCAAAGGAAAGTAACGATACGGGAAATGTGAAGTTACAGGGTTGTCGCAAGCATCTTGCTTGTGGTTAACATCGACGACAACCTGCACAGAAAAGGCTTTGCCAATAAGCAAGCAATAAAAGAAACGCGCCCGAAACGGCGGTTTAGGTTGGATGACGATGGCTTCGTATCAAAAGGCGAACGGCGGATAATATAGATTTTATGGATAACAGTCAAGCAAAAAGGCATCAAGTGCGTTAAAATCCAACCCCTTCCCAATACTTATTCAGGCCGTCTGAAAACCATGACCGACATTACCCCCTTTGCCAACCGCTTGGGCAAAAACATCAAACATCTTATGAAATGGGCCAAACGCAACAATATCGAAGCCTGGCGCATTTACGACCGCGATATTCCCCAATTTCCCTTTGCCGTCGATGTTTACGGCAACCAAATCCACCTTCAGGAATACGATACCGGCTGGCTGATGCAGCCTGAAGAATACGAAGCATGGCTTGCCGATGTATTGGAAGCCATCGGTTTTGTGACCGGTTTTGCGCCCGAACAAATCCACCTCAAACGTCGCGAACGCCAAAAAGGTTTGCAACAATACGAGAAAACCGGCAAAACCGGCGACGATTTCATCATCACGGAAAACGGCTGCAAGTTTTGGGTCAACCTCGACAAATACCTCGACACTGGCCTCTTTCTCGACCACCGCAACACGCGCAAAAAAGTCGGCGACACCACGGCGGGCAAACGCTTCCTCAACCTGTTTTCCTACACCGGCAGCTTCACCGTCTATGCCGCCACCGGCGGCGCGGCATCCAGCGAAACCGTCGATTTGTCCAACACTTATCTCGATTGGGCGAAACGCAATTTCGAACTCAACGGCATCGATACCAAACAACACAAAATCGTCCGCGCCGACGTGTTCCAATATCTGCAAAACGCCGCAGACGAAGGCAAAAAGTTCGACCTGATCGTCATGGACCCGCCCAGCTTTTCCAACAGCAAAAAGATGCTCGACATCCTCGACATCCAGCGCGACCATAAAAAGCTGATTGACGGCGCAATGAGCCTGCTCGCTTCAGACGGCATTCTGTATTTCTCCAACAACCTGCGCAGCTTTGTGTTGGACGATTCGGTCGCAGAACAATACGCAGTCAAAGACATTTCCAAACAATCCGTTCCCGACGATTTCCGCAACAAAAAAATCCATCAATGCTGGGAAATCAAGCATAAATAAGCATCAGGCCGTCTGAAAGCCAGTTTTCAGACGGCCTGATTGCCATATTGAATCTCTGAATCAATAGGCGCATAATTGAAGAAATTGTTGACAATATTAAAAGGAAAATAACATGCAAAACTACCTGACGCCCAATTTCTCATTCGCCCCCATGATTCCGGAACGCGCACTCGGCAGCCGGGTTTGGGATACTGAAGGACGAGAATACATTGACCTGTCAGGCGGTATTGCTGTGAACGCGCTGGGCCATTGCCATCCCGATTTGGTCGCAGCCTTGGCCGAGCAGTCTCAAAAACTCTGGCACATTTCTAATATTTACACTACCCAACCGGCGCAAGAATTAGCCAAAAAACTGGTCGAAAACACCTTTGCCGACAAAGTGTTTTTCTGCAATTCCGGCGCAGAAGCCAATGAAGCCGCGTTGAAACTGGCGCGCAAATACGGCCGCGATCATTTTGGCGAACACAAAACCGAAATCATCTCCTGCCTCAACAGCTTCCACGGCCGCACCCTGTTTACCGTATCCGTCGGCGGCCAGCCCAAATACAGCAAAGA
This sequence comes from Neisseria sp. P0021.S005, assembly GCF_051956955.1. NCBI lineage: Bacteria > Pseudomonadati > Pseudomonadota > Betaproteobacteria > Neisseriales > Neisseriaceae > Neisseria > Neisseria sp. P0021.S005. Next base: position 7,933 of record NZ_JBQCWY010000055.1, read on the forward strand.
CTACGCGCCGCTGCCGTCAGATATTACCCATGTTCCATTTAATGATATTGCCGCATTGGAAGCCGCCGTCGGCGACAAAACCTGCGCCGTAATTATCGAGCCGATTCAAGGCGAAAGCGGCATTCTGCCTGCCACCCAAGAATATCTGCAAGCCGCACGCCGTTTATGCGACAAACACGGCACTTTGCTGATTTTGGACGAAGTGCAAACCGGCATGGGTCATACGGGCAAACTGTTTGCCTACGAGCATTACGGCGTAACACCCGACATCATCAGCTCCGCCAAAGCCTTGGGTTGCGGTTTCCCGATTGGCGCGATACTGACCACCGATAAAATCGCCCCAACCTTCGGCCCCGGAACACATGGTTCAACCTTCGGCGGCAATCCGATGGCATGCGCGGTCGGCAGCCGTGCGTTTGACATCATCAATGCGCCCGAAACATTGGCACACGTTGAGCAACAAGGCCAAAAACTTCAGACGGCCTTGCGTGAATTAGGCGTGAAAACCGGCGTATTTAAAGAAGTCCGCGGCATGGGCTTGCTGCTCGGCTGCGTGTTGGCAGACGAATACGCAGGCAAGGCATCGGAAATTACCGCCGCTGCTTTGAAACACGGCCTGATGGTACTGGTTGCCGGAGCCAATGTGGTGCGTTTCGCCCCCAGCCTGTTGCTGAACGATGAGGACATGGCCGAAGGCTTGAAACGTTTTGAAGCGGCTTTGAACGAATGGTTGGCCTGATTTTCAAAGCCCAATAGCTAAATCAGCCGACAGCTTAGTGAAGGCCGTCTGAAAGACCGTTTAAGTTTTTCAGACGGCCTTTTTTCAATATTGAAAACAACATCCGCCTATATTCCCTGTCATTTGATGTTTGTTAAAAATCGTACCGCCTCTTCATGTTACGCTTGTCAAACATTTTGATTTTACAGAGAAAAGGAGCAGGAGATGGTATCGTTGAAAACCCAAATCGCCGGTTTTTCCTTTGACAACTGCCTGATGAATGCCGCTGGGGTGTCATGTATGACTGTTGAGGAATTGGAAGCGGTCAGACAGTCTTCAGCAGGCACTTTCGTTACCAAGACTGCAACGCTTACCCCGCGTCAAGGTAACCCTGAGCCACGTTATCACGATGTTCCTCTCGGCAGCATCAATTCGATGGGCTTGCCAAACCAAGGCATTGATTACTATCTGGATTACCTGCTTTCACTCCAAGAGACTCAGCCAGAACGGACATTTTTCCTCTCACTGGTCGGTATGTCGCCCGATGAAACGCATATGTTGTTAAAAAAAGTGCAAAACAGTGGATTCAACGGCATTACCGAACTCAATCTTTCCTGCCCAAACGTCCCCGGTAAGCCGCAAATCGCCTATGATTTTGAAACCACCGAGCAGATTTTGAGCGAAGCCTTCAGCTACTTCGATAAACCTTTAGGCATCAAATTACCACCATATTTCGATATCGTCCATTTCGATCAAGCGGCAGAAGTGTTCAACCATCATCCCCTAAAATTCGTCAACTGTGTCAACTCCATCGGCAACGGCATATATATCGAAGACGAATCCGTCGTCATCCGCCCGAAAAACGGCTTCGGCGGCATAGGCGGCCAATACATCAAACCGACTGCGCTTGCCAATGTCCACGCGTTCTATCAAAGACTGGATCCGTCTATTCAAGTCATTGGAACAGGCGGCGTTTACAGCGGCCGGGATGCGTTTGAACACATCTTGTGCGGCGCAAGCATGGTGCAGATCGGCACGGCGCTACACCAGCAAGGCGTAGATATTTTTGAACGGGTTTCCCTTGAATTAAAAGCCATCATGGCGCAAAAAGGCTACGAAAAACTGGAAGACTTCAAAGGCAAATTGAAATATTTAGCATAAGGTTTACGCTAAAAAACGCCCAAGGCCGTCTGAAAATTTCAGACGGCCTTGTTGTATAATTGTTCCCCACATTACCCGTCTTCCCCCTTCAATGAAACTCAACCCCCAACAGCAAGCCGCAGTCCAATATCTTGGCGGCCCCCTGCTCGTCCTTGCCGGTGCAGGCAGCGGTAAAACCGGCGTGATTACGCAAAAAATAAAGCATTTGATTGTCAACGTCGGCTATCTGCCGCATACCGTCGCCGCGATTACCTTCACCAACAAAGCCGCTACGGAAATGCAGGAACGCGTTGCCAAAATGCTGCCCAAATCGCAAATGCGCGGGCTGACAATTTGTACCTTCCACTCTTTGGGCATGAAGATTCTGCGCGAAGAGGCGAACCAAATCGGTTACAAAAAAAACTTCTCCATCCTCGACTCTACCGACAGCGCGAAAATCATCAGCGAACTTTTAGGCGGCACGGGCAAAGAAGCTGTATTCAAAGCGCAGCACCAGATTTCCCTGTGGAAAAACGATTTAAAAACGCCCAAAGACTTGCTTCAGACGGCCTCCAATGTGTGGGAACAGCAAACAGCGCGCGTGTATGCGAGCTATCAGGAAACCCTGCAAAGCTATCAGGCGGTGGACTTCGACGACTTAATCCGTCTGCCCGCCGTGCTGTTGCAGCAAAACAGTGAAGTGCGCAACAAATGGCAGCGACGGCTGCGGTATCTACTGGTTGATGAATGCCAAGACACCAACACCTGCCAATTCACCCTGATGAAGCTCTTGACCGGCGCGGAAGGCATGTTTACTGCCGTCGGCGATGACGACCAGTCCATCTACGCTTGGCGCGGCGCGAACATGGAAAACCTGCGTAAAATGCAGGAAGACTATCCGCAGATGAAGGTTATCAAGCTGGAGCAAAACTACCGCTCCACCGCGCGGATTCTCAAAATCGCCAACAAAGTCATTGAAAACAATCCCAAACTCTTTACCAAAAAACTTTGGTCGCAGTTCGGCGAAGGCGAAATCGTCAAAGTCGTTGCCTGTCAAAGTGAGCAGCACGAAGCCGACTGGGTTGTCAGCCAAATCGTCAAGCAGAAGCTGGTCGGCGGCGACAAAACCCAATACGCCGATTTCGCCGTGTTATACCGCGGCAACCATCAGGCGCGGATTTTTGAAGAAGCCCTGCGCAGCGCACGCGTTCCCTACCAGCTCTCCGGCGGACAAAGTTTTTTCGACAAAGCCGAAATCAAAGACGTTTTGTCCTATTTGCGCCTGCTTGCCAACCCCAACGACGATCCTGCCTTCTTGCGCGCCGTGACCACGCCCAAACGCGGCATCGGCGATGTAACGCTGGGCAAGCTCAACACCTACGCGCACGAACACGAATGCAGCCTGTATGAAGCCGCGCAAACTGTAGAAGCCCTTGCTTTGCTGAACAACACCAACCGCCAACACCTGCAAGCCTTCATGGATATGATGGAAAGTTACCGCGCCAAAGCCGAAACCAGCGAAGCAGGCGAGCTTATTCATAACCTACTGAAAGAAATCGACTACGAAAACCACCTGCTTGCCAGTGAAGAAGGCAAAGCAGGCGAAATCAAATGGCGCAACGTTACCGACCTGACCGGCTGGCTGGAACGCAAAGGCGAGCAGGACGGCAAAAACATCATCGAACTTGCCCAAACCATCGCCTTAATGACGCTTTTAGAAGGTAAAGGCGAAGAAGAAGTCGATGCCGTCAAACTCTCGACACTGCACGCTTCCAAAGGTTTGGAATACCCCTACGTTTTCCTTGTCGGTTGCGAAGAAGGCATCTTGCCACACAACGACAGCATCGAAGAAGACAATGTCGAAGAAGAACGTCGTCTGATGTACGTCGGCATCACCCGCGCCAAACGCCAGCTTACACTGACCCACTGCCTCAAACGCAAAAAACAAGGCACATGGCAATTCCCCGAGCCCAGCCGCTTCATAGACGAAATGCCGCAGGAAGACATCAAGATTTTAGGACGCAAAGGCGGCGATCCGATTGTGAGCAAGGAAGAAGGCAAAAGTCATTTAGCAGGCTTGCTGGATATGCTGGGGAATAAAAAGAAAGGATAACGCAAGGCCGTCTGAAAACAAGGTTTCAGACGGCCTTATTGTCAGCAAAAAATCACAAACAACCATCCAATAATCCTCACTTTACGTCGACGCACCTATCCAACGCCATTTCGCCCAATCCTTCAAAAATAAATAAAAATAGCTGAATAATCAGATATAAAATAAACAAAAGGACGGAAAGACGGCTTCTTCCGTCTTCTGTTCACAAGTAAAAATTGTCAACATTTCAAGTATAAATTCACAAGCAAAATTGCATTTTTCAGGTATAATAATGGATTCCCCAACTGCATTTTGTGAGCTGAATCCATGTCTGTTGTTCTGCCCTTGCGCGGTGTAACCGCCCTTTCCGATTTCCGTGTTGAAAAACTCTT
>NZ_JBQCWY010000056.1:0-12077 GCF_051956955.1 Neisseria sp. P0021.S005
AGCATTTCTTTGATACTGCGGCCGAAGAGGCGGAATTGTACAAAACCGGTGGTAACGGTGAAAAAGAGGCCTGCGCCTAAAAGCATATATACCAACCCCGACCACATTGGGTCGTTGATGGCGTTTACCCAGCCGTGAAGCTGTTCGAAAAATTGATCCATACAAACCTTTCAGAGTTTTTGCATTTTCAGACAGCCTGTGTGTGTGGGCTGTCCTGTAATTGGATGTATTCTAGCAGACTGTCAACAAACTGAAAAACGTTTACATATTCTTTTTTATATTATGCTTTTGATTATCATGGAATTTTATTATTATAATGTAAAGGAATTGTCGATTTTAATTTTTCCGTTTTACATATTTGAACAAAAAGGCCGTCTGAAAACAGAATCTTGTTTTCAGACGGCCTTGATTTTATTTCAATGTGTTATTCGGGACGCATTTGCGGGAACAGAATCACGTCGCGGATGGTTTGCGAATCGGTCAGCAACATTACCAAGCGGTCGATGCCGATGCCGCAGCCGCCGGTCGGCGGCAGGCCGAATTCCATGGCACGGATGTAGTCGGCATCGTAGTGCATGGCTTCGTCGTCGCCAGCGTCTTTTTGCGCCACTTGTGCCTTGAAGCGTTCGGCTTGATCTTCCGGATCGTTCAACTCGGAGTAGCCGTTTGCCAGTTCGCGGCCGACAACGAAAAGCTCGAAGCGTTCGGTCAAACCCGGTTTGCTGTCGGATGCGCGTGCCAATGGCGATACTTCGACAGGGTAGTCGATGATGAAAGTCGGGTTCCACAGTTTGCTTTCTGCACAACCTTCAAACAGGGCAAGTTGCAGGCTGCCGATGCCCGGAGACGGAGGCAGGCTTTCGCCGTGTTTGACGATTTCTTTTTTCAGCCATTCTTCATCGTTCAACTGCTCGTCGGTGTAGTGCGGATTGTATTTCTTGATGGCTTCGAGAATGGTCAGGCGTTCAAACGGGCTTTCCAAATCGACTTCTTTGCCGTTGTAGCTGATTTTTGCCGTGCCGTTTACCGCGCGGGAAGCGTTGCGGATGATGTCTTCCGCCATTTGCATCATGCGTTCGTAGTCGGAGAAGGCTTCGTAGAATTCGATCATGGTGAATTCAGGGTTATGGCGCACGGACATGCCTTCGTTACGGAAGCTGCGGTTGATTTCAAACACGCGCTCCAAACCGCCGACCACCAAGCGTTTCAGATACAGCTCGGGCGCAATGCGCAGGTAGAGCGGAATGTCCAAAGCATTGTGGTGGGTAACAAAAGGTTTCGCTGTTGCGCCGCCCGGAATCGGATGCATCATCGGGGTTTCGACTTCGAGATAATGCTCGTTCACCATGAAATTACGCACGGATTGGATGATTTGGCTGCGTTTGATGAAGGTATTGCGCGATTCTTCGTTGGCAATCAAATCGACGTAGCGTTGACGGTATTTGGTTTCCTGATCGCTCAAGCCTTTGTGTTTGTCCGGCAGCGGACGCAGGGATTTGGACAGCAGGCGGATGTCGGACACGCGCACGGTCAATTCGCCATGGTTGGTTTTAAACAAAGTACCTTCCGCACCGACGATGTCGCCCAAGTCCCAGTGGTTGAAGTCGTCCAAAACTTCTTGGCTCACGCCTTTGTTGTTTAGATAAAGCTGGATTTGACCGGTAACGTCTTGAATGGTGGCGAAGCTGGCTTTGCCCATTTGACGTTTGAGCATCATGCGGCCGGCCACTTTGACGGGAATGCCTTGCGGGTCGAGTTCTTCTTTGCTGATTTCACCGTATTGGGTATGCAGGTTGGCGGCAAAGCTGTCGCGTTTGAAATCGTTAGGGTAGGCGTTGCGTTCTTTGCGGATGTTGTGCAGTTTCTCGCGGCGCAGGGCGATGATTTGGTTTTCGTCCAACTGCGGCTCGATTTGCGGATTGTTTTGTTCGCTCATGGTGTTTTCCGGAAAAATGAGTCAGGCTGCCGGAGTTTTCAGACGGCCTGAATAAAGTGAAAAATTGGCTCTATTTTACGCGATGTCGGTGTTTTTTTCTATAAAGGCAGAAAGGCCGTCTGAAACCTGAAAAATTGGTTTCAGACGGCCTTTTGTTTCATGAAGGTCAGTTAGATATCGGTTTCCAAATAAACGACTTGGGTTTGCAGATATTCTTCCAAACCGTGTTTACCGTCCGCGCCGCCGATACCTGATTTTTTCCAACCGGCATGGAAGCCCTGCATGGCTTCAAAGTTTTCGCGGTTGATGTAGGTTTCGCCGAAACGCAGGCGGCGGGTTACATAAAACGCTTCATTCAGATTGGTGGTATAGACGGAGCTGGTCAGGCCGAATTCGCTGTCGTTTGCCAAGGCGATGACTTGATTGAGCGTGTCGAAAGTGGCAACCGGCAGGACGGGGCCGAAGGTTTCTTCCTTCATAATGTCCATGCTGTTGTCGGTATCAGTCAGCAGGGTAGGTTCAAAGAAGTAGCCTTTGCCGTTGGCACGTTTGCCGCCGCAAACCAAAGTTGCGCCTTGTCGAACTGCGCGTTCGACTTTCTCGGCAACGGCTTTGACGGCACGCTCTTCAATCAACGGGCCCATTTCCAGTGAGCCGGGTTCGGCTTCGGCCGGGTTGCCGTAGCGTACGCCTTTCATGGCGGCGGTCATTTTTTCGATAAACGCGTCTTTCAGGCTGCTGTGGACATATACGCGTTCGGCGCAGTTACAGATTTGGCCGGTGTTGCCGACGCGCGAAGCCAAGATGGATTTCACTGCCAAGTCCAAATCCGCGTCTTTCAAAACGATGGCAGGGGCTTTGCCGCCGAGTTCCAATGAGACTTTGGTAATGTTAGTGGCGGCGGCTTCCATTACTTGGCGGCCTGCTTCTACAGAACCGGTCAGGCTGACCATGTCGACTTGCGGATGTGATGCCAAGGCATTGCCGATTTCTGCACCCGGGCCGTTGACGACGTTGAATACGCCGGCCGGTAAGCCTGAAGCGTGAACGATTTCAGCAAAGATGTGGCAGTTGATCGGGGTGACGCTGCTGGGTTTGACGACGATGGTATTGCCTGTTACCAAAGCCGGGCCCATTTTGCGGGCAATCAGGAAGAAGGGGAAATTCCACGGCAAAATGCCGGCGATTACGCCCAAAGGACGTTTGAACAATAAAATGTTTTCGCGCGGGCGGTCGCTTTGGATGATTTCGCCTTCATAACGGCGCGCCCATTCGGCTTGATAATCGAGATAGTCGGCAGTGAACATGACTTCTATGCGTGCCAAGTCTTTGGTTTTGCCACCTTCGGCGACAATGGTGTCGGTCAGCTCGTCGGCGCGTTCACGGATGCCTTGGGCGATTTTGCGCAAGTATGCGCCGCGTTCAACGGCAGGCAAACGCTCCCATGCGGCTTGCGCCTCTCTGGCGGCGGCAACGGCACGGTCAACATCGGCTTTTCCGCCTTTAGGCTCACGCGCGATGACTTCTTCGGTTGCCGGATTCAATACATCGCGCCATGTGCCGTTAAAATCGGTTTCAAAACGGCCGTTGATATACATAGACAGTTGTTTCATCAAACTTTCTCCTATTGTTGTAGTTGAATGTAGTTTTAGTCTATGCCTAAATTGTCTGGCATACAAGAGTATTTAGAGTGGGTTGACGGTAGGTATTTGGAAGTTTTTAGAAAAAGTTGATGGAAGGGGGAGTCGGACTTGGTTGATTAAAGGTAGGTTGGTGCTGGTGTGATGCGTTGGGTAACGTTCATGCGCGGCATTGGGACAAAGCCTGTATATGGCTTGATTTTGAAGATAGGGGAGGTATCGTATGGAGAAGGGTTTGATAGGGATGTAAAAAAACCTGCTTTTTTCAAAGCAGGTTTTTATATTTGGTGGGTCGTGAGCGATTCGAACGCTCGACCAACGGATTAAAAGTCCGCTGCTCTACCGACTGAGCTAACGACCCGATAGGCTGTGCATTATAGGTGGCTTGTTTCTTTCCGTCAACTGTTTTTTTGAAATTTTTTTCAAAAAACGTAAATCGATTGTTATTTGGCGTTAATTCTCCCGTTTCCGAGTATTAATTATGTTATGATTTTCTAATCTGTCAGTTCTGATGGATATTTTTTAGACCAAAGGATATACAACATGAAAAAATTATTGATTGCTGCGATGATGGTGGCTGGTTTGGCTGCTTGTTCTCAAGAGGCGAAACAGGAAACTCAAGAAGCGGCTTCTGCCGTTGCTTCTGATGTGAACGCTGCTGCTGAACACGCGGCTTCTGCTGCTGATGCTGCTGCTTCCGAAGCTAAAGGCGCTGCTGAACAAGCTGTTTCTGACGCTAAAGAAGCCGGTGCCGATGCGAAGGAAACTGCGGAGAAAGCAATTTCCGATGCTAAAGAAACTACCGGTAAAGCCATCGATGGTGCTAAAGAAGCCAGCGACAAAGCTTTGGACGATGCAAAAGCTGCTGTGGGCGAAGCTAAAGACGCTGCCAAAGATGCGGCTAAAGATGCTTTGGGTAAAGCTGCCGATGCAACTCAAGAAGCTGCCGACAAATTGAAAGATGCTGCTAAATAAGCCGGTGTCCGATATTTGAAAAGGCCGTCTGAAAAAATGTTTTTCAGACGGCCTTTTTGTATCGGCGGATTATTTTTTTTCTTGCTGACGCGTGTACACCAAAGAAGTCAGGATGGATGCGCCCAGTGCGCCGAAGACGACGGACAGGGAAATGGAAATCGGAATATGTACCCAGTGCATAATCAGCATCTTGATACCGATAAAGCTCAATACGAAGGCCAAGCCGTATTTGAGGAAGATAAAGCGTTCGGCAAAATCCGCCAGCAAAAAGTACATGGCACGCAGGCCTAAGATGGCAAAAATGTTGGAGGTAAGGACGATGAACGGGTCGGTGGTGACGGCAAAAATAGCAGGAATGCTGTCCACGGCAAAGATGACGTCGCTCAATTCGATCATAATCAATACCAGTAAAAGCGGCGTAGCGATGCGTTTGCCGTTTTCAATGGTAAAGAATTTTTCACCGTCAAACTGTAGGCTGGTCGGGATGACTTTTTTGAGCAGGGTCAGGATCTTATTTTGGGAAAGGTCTTCTTCAGCTTCGGCTTCGGGCTTCATCATGTGAATGCCGGTGTATAAGAGGAAGGCGCCGAAGAGGTAGAGAATCCATTCAAATTGTTGTACCAAGGCTGCGCCGATGAAGATCATGATGGCGCGTAGGACGATGGCGCCGAATACGCCATAGAGTAAGACGCGGTGTTGGAATTTGGGTTCGACTTTGAAATAGCCGAAAATCATCAGGAAAACGAAGATGTTGTCGACGGCAAGGGATTTTTCGAGCACATAGCCGGTGAAGAATTCGAGGACTTTTTCTTTGGCGACAACGACCCCGTAAGCCGGGTTGCCCGCCAGTTCGAAATAGAGCCAGCCGGCAAACGCGCAGGATACGGCCACCCAAATGCCGCTCCAAGCGAGGGCTTCTTTAATGCTGACTTTGTGGGCACCGTTTTTTTTCAGCGACACCATATCGATGGCGATCATAATTAAGACGGCAATAAAGAAGATGCCGTAAAACATCGGCGAGCCGACGGACGGGTATTGGGTCATAAACAATCCTTGTGTGTGGGGTATGGGTAAGGTTTACCAAGACAGGTAGAACATTGCTTTGGCAAAAAAGACGATAAACAGCATATGGCTGAATACGACGGCGTGTATGTATTTCGACCAGCCGACGGTAAGGGTGTGCCGTGCCATTTTGACGACGGCGATGGCAAAATGTACCAAAACGCTTACTGCCAACAGGATTTTGATGCTCAGCATGATGCCGAAGGAGCTGTCGAATGGGTGGTGCAGTATCGGCAGGTAGCGGTTGTACACCATCACGATGCCGCTGATGAACAGGGTAATGACGACAGGCGGCATCACGCGGACGGCACGATAGGACATGGCACGTTCGACTTCACGGCGCGATTCGCGCGAAACGCGGCCGGTGTGTAAAACGGAGAGGACCAGCATTTCGAAAAATACGCCGCCGACAAAGGCAATCGCGCAATAAACGTGGATGATGTGTGCCAGTGCGTAGATACTCATGACGGGTGTTTCCGGTAATTCAGACAAGTCGTCATTGTATCACTACCGAATGCGGTTGATGTATGCGCAATTTTATGCCAAGTATATTAAAATTTATAAATATTCTTTTGGAATTGCCGTTTGTTTTTGTATTTAACCGCTCATCAAGAGCGTTATCTTAGTTTAATCTGTCTTTACTTATCAGAAAATATATTAATGAAAGGTTGTGCCATACTGTTTCATATACAGCTTAACCCCTGATGGAGAATCAAACCATGAAGAAAACTTTTGCAAAAACTGTGACCTTGATCATGTTGGCCGCTTCTTTGGGTGCATGTGCCAATATGACTCAAACCCAACGCAACACTGCTGCTGGTGCGGTATTGGGCGGCGTGGCAGGTAATTTGATTGGTGGCGATACCGGCTCTACCTTGGGTGGCGCGGCTTTGGGTGGTGTTATCGGCAGTCAAGTTCATACCCGCTACTAATCCTTTATTTGGTTAAAAATAAAAAGGCCGTCTGAATGTTCAGACGGCCTTTTGTTTTACGGTTTATTCGTTGACGAACGTTACACCGGTCAGTTGCGATTGCAAAATAGCAGTGCGCAAGGCAGTCAGTGCTTTCGGACGGACAAAGTTGCGGCGATAAGCCAAAACGACACGGCGGTGCGGTGCAGTGCCTTCAAACGGGATAATGCTGAAAAGCATGTGGTCGTTTTCGGTCAAGGCGGTAGCCGGCATGACGCTGATGGCCAGGCCGCTGGCAACCATGTGGCGGATGGTGTTGATGGAGCTGCCTTGCAGGGTATTGGTCAAGCCCTGGATTTTTTGCTTGGAAGCCAATTCGGAACAGCTTGCCAACACTTGGTCGCGCATACAGTTGCCTTCGGATAGCAGTAACACTTGTTCTTCGCTCAAAAGCTGAGGCGTAACGGCATCGAGTTCTTCAAAGTGATGGCCTTTGGGAACGATGACGAAGAAAGGTTCGTCATACAGGGGCTCGGTTACGATGCCCGGCTCTTGGAACGGTTCGGCAACGACGATTGCATCGACATCGCCGCGTTTGAGCGACTCGGTCAGGATGTGGGTATAGTTCTCTTCCAGCATCAGCGGCATTTTCGGCGCGGTTTCACGCAGCGCGGTAATGAGCTTGGGCAGAAGGTAGGGGGCAACGGTAAAAATCAGGCCGAGTTTGAACGCGCCTTCCAATTCGTTTTGCTCTTCATTGGCAAGGTGCTTGATGAGTTCGGCTTCTTCCAGAACCCGGCGGGCTTGGGCGACAATGCGCTCGCCCGCTTCGGTCGTGATGATGTCGTTGCTGCTACGGTCGAACAGGGATACCGACAGCTCTTCCTCCAGCTTTTTGATGGCGATGGAGAGGGTGGGCTGGCTGACAAAGCAGCGTCGTGCGGCACGTCCGAAGTGACGTTCTTGTGCGACGGCTACGATGTAACGCAATTCGGTCAAGGTCATGTGTTAAGCCTTTTTTTGTTCCGGCAGGGTGATGTTCAGCTCAAGAACGTCCAAGCCGTCTTGTTTCTCTTGGGAGATGCGGATGTCGTCCAATGATACGTTGACGTATTTGGACAGGACTTCCAGCAGCTCTTTGCGCAAGGTCGGCAGATAATCTGGAGCTTGGCCTTCTTGTGCGCGTTCTTGCGCGATGATGATTTGCAGGCGGTCGCGCGCGACGGTGGCGGTTTTCGGCTTTCTGCCGAACAGCATATCGAGCAGTGACATGTATTAACCTCCGAACAGTCGTTTTAAGAAACCTTTTTTCTCGGCTTCAAGGAAACGCATTTCGCGGTTTTCACCCAAGAGGCGGGCAATAACGTCTTTGTAGGCTTCGGCTGCGGCGGCATTGTCTTGGTGGATGACAGGTTCGCCGGCGTTGGAGGCCTGCAGTACGTTTTGTGATTCAGGAATCACACCGATCAACGGAATACGCAAGATGTCGCAGATATCTTGAACAGACAGCATTTCGCCCTTGGCCACGCGCTCAGGGGAGTAGCGGGTAATCAGCAGGTGCTCTTTAACTGTGCCGCCTTGTTCGGCTTTGCGGGATTTGCTTTGCAAAATGCCCAAGATGCGGTCGGAGTCGCGGACGCTGGATACTTCCGGATTGGTGGTGATGATGGCTTCGTCGGCAAAGTAGAGCGCCATCAGTGCGCCTTGTTCGATACCAGCAGGGGAGTCGCAGATAATGAACTCGAAGCCCATTTTTTTGCTGGACAGCTCTTTCATCACTTTGTCGACGCCGTCGCGGGTCAACGCGTCTTTGTCGCGGGTTTGCGAGGCGGGCAGGATGTAGAGGTTTTCGCAGTTTTTGTCTTTAATCAGGGCTTGGTTGAGTGTGGCTTCGCCTTGGATGACGTTGATGAGGTCATACACGACGCGGCGTTCGCAACCCATAATCAGGTCGAGGTTGCGCAAACCGACGTCGAAGTCGATTACGGCGGTTTTGTGGCCGCGCAGGGCCAGGCCGGTTGCGATGCTGGCGCTGGTAGTGGTCTTGCCTACGCCGCCTTTACCTGAAGTTACTACGATGATTTTGGACACGATATTTCCTTTTTAAGTACTGATGTTTATTCGGCGTCGATTGCGCTGATAACCAGTCGGTTGTCTTGCAATGATACTTGTACGGGTTTTTTGTGCAGATGCTCGGGCAGGTCTTGCTCGAAGTTGCGGTAGATGCCGGCAACGGAGACTAACTCGGCCTGCATGGAATGGATGAAGATGCGCGCGTTGGTGTTGCCTTTCGCACCGGCCAACGCCCTGCCGCGCATGGGGGCGTAAATATGGATGTTGCCGTCGGCGATAAGTTCTGCACCTTGGCTGACGATGCCGGTAACGATGAGGTCGCCGTTTTCAGCGTACACCTGCTGGCCGGTACGCACGGGCGTGCTGACCAATACGGTCGGATTGTTGATGACGGTGGCCTGTACGTCTTGCGGCTGCGGTGCTTGGCGCGGGGTGGGCGCTGCCTGTGTGTCGGCTGCCTGGGTGGCGTTGCCTTGTTTGAATACCAAGTGGTAACGCGCCGCCGCCGCTGCCCATGTGTCGCTGGTGTGGTGCAGCCCTAAAATTTGCATGCCGTAACGGGCAAACAGGGAAATCATGCCGCCCAAATCGATGGATTCGGGATGGTCGAAATCTTGTACGTCTAAAATGAAGGGAACGAATTCGTCTTGGGATTGGCCTGCCAGTTGGCGCAGGAATTCTTCCAATTCGGTTAGATCTGCGGTGTGCAGATGGATGGATAAGACGTCCAAACGTGACGTTTTTATGTCGAATGCGGGTTTCATTGTAATGAAATAATAAAATTTTTTAATGACGTAAGTTTACCGTGTAAATCTTGGCTATTCAATCTGTTTGGCCGTCTGAAACCAAAATATTTTGTTTGAACGTTTTTCAGCTGTATTTAGTGTGGTTTTTTGGTGTGAACGTAGGTTTCAGACGGCCTTGGGAAAGGGGTAGCCGTGTGTGTCGATGTCGTCGGCGGCGGCCCACGGCGTGTGGATGAGGGTGGAGGGCAGGTGCGCCAATTCGGGGAGGTAACTGCGGATGTAGCTGCCGTCGGGGTCGATTTGATGTGAACGGTGGGCATAGCGGACGGTGGCCGTGTCTTGTGCGGCAAGGTGCCAGTTAGCTTGGTTGAGCGCGGGGTCGGTGCCGGTTTGGACGGAGGTTGTCCACGCGATGCCTTGGTTAGGGTCAAAGTTGAGGGCATGGCAGAAATAGTGGGCGCACAGCTGCTGGAGAACGGGGTGTAAGTGGCCGGTGGCTTCGAGGCCGCGGATGGAGGCGTCGATGATGGGCACGCCGGTTTGGCCGTGTCGCCAGTATTCGCATATCGGAGCGGCATCGGTTGTTTCGGGCAGGCGGCGGTGGTAGGCGAGCTGGTAGCAGTAGTCGCGGAAAATAAGCTTGTCCAGCCACTCGAAATGTCGGTTTGCCAAGCCTTCGGCGGCCAGCAGGCGCGGTGAAATGCAGCCTGCGGACAGGTAGGCATTGAGGAGGCTGGTGTTTTTTCGTGCCGGAAAATTTTGGGTAATCGGGTAGTGAACCAAATTCTGTTTGAACGCGTGCCATTGCGTTAAGGCCGCGGTTTCGCCACCCTGTTGATAGGCAGGCAATACTGCGCCGGTATGGGCTGGAAACAGTGGAACGTTTTGTCCGGTTTGAACAGGCAATTCGGTTTCAGACGGCCTTTGTCCTGAATAAGCCTGCAACCATGCTTGTTTATAGGCGGCAAAATCGGTGTAGGGCAGGCCGTTGGCATCCATGAGGGGGGATTTGGCCAAAATGCCGCGGTCGTTGGCGTGTTGCAGGGCAATGCCTGCTCGGTCGAAATTGTGCCAGAGGTGGTTGTCTTGACGGATTTCGGCTTCGGTGTAGGCTTCGTCTGTGATGACGGTATGGGCATTGAGCGCAGCAGCCAAGGGGAGGAGGTCTTCGTCGGAGGCAACGACATATAAAGGAATATGGTGTGCCGCCAGACGGGTATGCAGCTCTTGCGCGGCTTGATAGTGGAACAGGCTTTGACGCGGATTGTGGTTTTCAGACGGCCTTTGGCTGACCCAGACGCAGGTGATGGGCAAACCGCTTGCAACGGCGGCATTAAGCGCGGCATTGTCGTGCAGGCGGAGGTTGCGGCGGAACCAGACAAGGACGTGGGCAGATTTCATGAGCATGTTCCGACGAAAAAGGGGAAACCATTTTATCAGAATCGGCCTCATGTATCAGGCTGTCTGAAAAATCTTTTGGTTTGATTTCGCTATATAATTTTGGTTTTAGCGACGAGGTGGCAACCATGACCGAGCAAACCGTTTTGGCACTCATTACCTGCCAAACCTATCCCGAACCATCGGACAACCTGAAAACATTGGCGGCATGCTTGGAAAGCATGGGCGTGAAAACCGTATTTGATGCGTGGCAAAACCATCCGTCCGCACCGTTTTTACTGCCTTTGTGCGCATGGGATTATGCCGCCGAACCCGAAGTCTTCCGCCAATGGCTGGAGCATGCCGAGCAGGCGGGGCAGCGTTTTATCAATCCGCCCGAGCTGATGGCTTGGAATATGGAAAAGACTTATTTGTGCGATTTGGCAGAACGCGGTGCGCAAGTGATTCCCAGCGTGTTCGTTCCGCCGCAAAAAGCCGAATTGGCCGACATCCTGAACCGACAAGGTTGGATGGAAGCAGTCATCAAGCCGGCATTTGGGCAGAGCGGCAAAGGCGTGGTTAAAGTTTGTGCGGACGCATTGGACGTGAACATGGCGGATTATCCGCAAGGTATGATTGTTCAACCGTATATCCGCGAAATCGAAACAGCGGGTGAAACCTCGCTGGTGTTTTTCAACGGCATACTCAGCCATGCCGTGCGCCGTCAGCCGCCGCAAGGCGAATGGCGCGCCAACTCGGCCTATGGCGTGTCGGTGTTCGGTATTGAGCCGCCCGAGTTTGCCGTCCGTGCCGCGCAAGACGTACTGGCCGCTTTGCCGCAAATTCCGGTTTACGCTCGGGTGGACGGTACATTGGTCGGCGACACCTTCCTGCTCAATGAATTGGAACTCATCGAGCCCGCCCTGTATTTGCACACCAGCGAAGGCGCAACGGAACGCTTTGCCCGATTGTTGGCGCAGTTGCTTGGGTAACATTCATCAACCTGACTTTATCAATATAAATAGCAAGCCTCAGGCCGTCTGAAAACCATCTTTCGGACGGCCTGAAGCTTTTTAAAACAAGATTTGCGTGTTTGTATTTTTCAATAATGTGCCATTTGTCGATTGTGTCATTTTAATTGTTGCAGTCTTAATTGATGGTTGATTAACTTTCATTTGGCATTTTCTCTCGGCCGCAGCCTTTATTTTTAGCGGATTGTAAACAATCTGGCCGGTCTAAATAGATATCTTTTTAGGGTAAAACCTCAAAAATCTTTTTAAAAAGAAAGATATTGTCTTATTGAATATTCTGTGCTGAAATTACATGACACTACAAAAAGTAGTGCATAAAAAAATAA
>NZ_JBQCWY010000057.1:0-11999 GCF_051956955.1 Neisseria sp. P0021.S005
TGGAAAATGGGCGTGTAAGTGTAGCGAAAAACCATCTGCAATTCATCATATGAAAGGACAAAACATGATTAACGGGTTAGATATCGAACGTTTCCGAACTACCATGGCAGCGGTTGAAAACGACCATACAAAAGGCAAGGCAACATTACGCGCCGATTCGCGCTGGGTATCCGGCACGAAGAACGAAATCTCCGTGCGCCGCTTCCCTGCCTTTACCACAGACGAACCGAAAAACATGGGCGGTGAAAACGCCGCCCCAAATCCGATGGAATACCTGATCGGCGCTGCGGCAGGCTGCTGCTCCATAGGTTTCGAGTTGCAAGCAGCACAGGCAGGCGTGAAACTGGAACAGTTTGAAATATCCGCAAGCGGCGGTATCGACATGGCCAAACTGTTTGGCATGGAAGATGGCTACGGCGGACTGGATAATCTGGTGCTAACCGTAAAAGTAAAAGCCGACGCCGACCTTCCTACCCTGCAAAATTTCGCCGACCGCTCAGCCGCCACCTCCCCAGTGTTGAACAGCCTGAAAGCGCGGGCAAAAGTGGTTGTGGAAAAAATCTAGACGACTCAAACCGTTTTCTTGTTTTCATTTCGTTGAAAGCCCCTTTTCTAGACAACTTGAAACGTGCTTAATCGCTCAAAGGAGTACATGACATGCAACAACTGCACACTCTGAAAGACATCGAACAGGCCATCGCCACACACCCTTTAGTATCACTGTACATCAAAGCCCCAATCTGCGGTGTTTGTACGGTCGTGGCCGCCCAGCTTGACTCAGCTTTGGCGGTGGAAGGAAATGTGTATGCCGTAAAAGCCGATATTGCTGAAATACCCGAAATGGCCGGGCGTTTCCACGTGCTGACCGCACCTGCATGGCTGCTGTTTTATCAAGGCAAGGAAGTAGAACGGATGGCCCGCTTCATCCCTCAGGCACAGATGAAGCAGACATTGGCAAAATGGACAAAAATAGCAGAAAGCGGACATCAGTAACCGGTCTATCAATGTTTCAGACGGCTGCGGTCTTGATAATGATGCAAGTGGTCAAGTTTTTAAGATGATTTGCAAAACACTTAAAAATTTGACCGCTCTTTATTACGAAAAAGGTCGTCTGAAACGGCTTGCAGACTGAGATAATGATTGATGAAACGCTGTGATTTGTACACTAAAACCATCTTCTAAAAATTCCCTTTGACATTCTCCATCTTTCCTAATAAGATGCGTTCAAGTTTTTAAACATATAAACTCAAGAAGCCGAATATGCCACAACAAACGATGAATTTAATGCGCGAGTGCATTCCCATTTTTACCGTGTTGAGTGATGAAAACCGCCATCAAATCCTGCGCGTGCTGTGGGAACACGGCAGGATGAATGTGAATGAGCTGACCGAGCATCTGCATCTGTCGCGCCCTGCGGTGTCGCACCATTTAAAAATCATGCTGCAAGCCGGAGCGGTGGCAGTGGAACAGGTCGGCAAAGAGCGGTTTTACAGTATTGCCATGGCGGATGCGGTGGCGAGGTTGAAACAGCTTGCAGATTTGATGGCACAAAATTGCCCACTTTCAAAATAGGGTTATCCATTAACCCTTTATTTTTACCCAAATGCGTTTACATTTTTAAACTTATCAACTTAAAGGAAAGAATTATGTTATTCACGCCATTCACTTTTCAAAACGGCAAAACCGCTAAAAACCGTATCTTCAAATCCGCCATGGAAGAGCAACTTGCCCAAAACGACCAGCCGTCTGAAAAACTTGTCCGCCTCTACGGCACTTGGGCAAAAGGCGGTGCGGGCGTTTTAGTTACGGGCAATGTGATGGTCGCCGAAAGCGGCAAAGGTTCAATAAACGATGTGGTGATTTCAGACAGCCGCAGCCTTGAGATGCTGAAAAAATGGGCGAAAGCTGGCACACAGAATGACACATTACTCATCATGCAAATCAATCATGCGGGCAAACAGTCGCCTGCGGTGGTCAATAAAACGCCGCTTGCACCGAGCGCCGTGCCGTTGGTGGGCATGGATGGCTTTATCAATCCGCCGCGCGAATTGACTGCCGATGAAATCAACGGGCTGATTCAGCAATTCGTACAAACCGCGAAAATCGCCGAACAAGCAGGCTTCTCAGGCGTACAAATTCACGCCGCGCACGGCTATCTCATCAGCCAATTCCTCTCGCCGCACCACAACCGCCGCCAAGACCAATGGGGCGGCAGCTTGGAAAACCGTATGCGCTTCCTTTTGGAAATCTACACTGCTATTAGTGCCGCTGTGGGTAAAGATTTCTTGGTTGGCGTAAAACTCAATTCGGCGGATTTCCAAAAAGGCGGTTTTGATGAAAGCGAATCGGTGCAAGTGGTACAAAAACTGTCGAAAATGGGCATTGATTTTATTGAAGTTTCCGGTGGTAACTACGAAAGCCCGCAAATGCTCGCCGCCAAAGACAGCACCCGAAAACGCGAAGCCTTCTTCATCGATTACGCCGAAAAAGCCCGTGCAGTCAGCCAAGTTCCACTGATTATCACCGGCGGCTTCCGTTCGCAAACCGCCATGGAAGACGCACTCTCCAGCGGCCATTTGGATTTAGTCGGCGTCGCCCGCCCGTTTGCCTTATTCCCTGATTTGGCAAACAAAATGCAAAACGGCACTTACCAAACCGTACAAACCGACCGCATCAAAACTGACGTAGCATTTGTTGATAAAAAAGCAGGTGCAATGTTGGAAATGAACTGGTATATGACGCAAATGGACTTAATTGGCCAAGGTAAACAGCCTGATCCCAAATTGTCAGCATGGAAAGTTTTACTGAAAACTTTGTGGGAAAATGGCAAAGTCGGTTTAAATACTGGCAGATCTTGATAGGGTAAGCAGGGATTTGAAGGAGGATTAAATTTTAAAATTTAACCGTATTTAAAAGTATGAATATAAATAAGTTGATACTAAGAAAACCATTTGAATCTTTAAGTTCAAACGGTTTTTTAGAATTTACGATAAAGACATTAATACAGAAAAGACCTTGTTTTAGTTGAGATTTAAAATAAAAAATAATGAGTAGATTTAAAACGAGCGTATTGGGGCTTGCGCTAACAGTGTGTCGATGTGTGAATTAGGTAATAGATTGTGATCATTGTAAATGAGCCACATCGTTAAGCTGCTCAATATGAAAACCGCTTTCACTATCGTATTTCACAATACTGATCGAAGTATTCAATAATGACACGGATTTACCCTCATCACGATGGTTTTCCCAAGTCGCTCCGCCTAATAAAGACAATAAAAGCCGCAAGGTATGGCCATGCGATACCACTAAAATATTGGCTCCCGATTGATGTACCTTAATGATATCGTAAAGGGCGGCCATTGCACGTACTGCTAATTGTTCAAAGGTTTCGCCACCATTGCTTAATGCTTTATAAGCTGCCGGGTCATTGGTCAGTTGTTTGAATTCGGTTAGCTTCCGCAAGTCATCGATCTGCATACCTTCCCAACTTCCAAAAGATTGCTCATTTAGTCCACAGTGCTGAAAAAGAGGGATGGGACGCTGGCCGATAATATGGCCAGCCGTATCAATGGCACGTTGTAAAATACTGGAATAAGCAGCGGTAAATTCTACTTGTTGTAGCGCTACGCTGGCTTTTAGAGCTCCTGTAATTCCTTGTTCGGTCAGTGGTGAATTGCCTGATCCCTGCAAAAGCCCCTGTTCGTTCCATTGGGTACGGCCATGGCGAATAAAATAAAAAGTGAGTTGTTTTGACATCATAGTTCCTTGGAGAACGGGAAGTATAGGGTATAACTAATTCATGATGCAAAGGCCGTCTGAAACGATAATTTCAGACGGCCTTTTTACTTTAACGTGTGCCGTTTAGATAAGGTCGTGCCTGGAGGATGACAAGCTTACCATTGTCAAACGCCCATTCGATGTCCTGCTCACCATTAGCAAATAGCTGTTTGATTTGTTGGCCGGTTTGGTCAAGGTGACGTATTTGTTCTTGATTCATTACATTGCCACTGGTTACAGGCACCTCGCGTACTCCACCATTTTTATCTAGTTGCAACGCTGTGGTTTCATTAGAGGAGCTGAGACGTTGTACAGAATCATTGCGACGGTTATAGACTACCTGTTCGGCTACCCGTTTGCCCTCAACGACACGAATACCCAACCCGTGTTTGGCGGCAATGTAGGCGCTGTTTTTCTGAGCAGTATCATAAGGATTGATGGTAACCAACACACCGGAGAGATCTGCATTGATGCTTTGTTGTACGAAGACACTCATTTTCACGCTATCGTGAGGCAGTCCGGCAATACGGCGGGCTTCGTATGCGCTGTAATTGAAAACGGAGGCCCAAGATTGCTTCACTGCTTCGGCCAACGCGTTTTCATCGGTAACATTTGGCACGGTGGTGTACAGCCCTGCGCCGCTGAAATTGGGCAGGTCTTCGGAATTAGAGGAGCTGCGGACAAACACGCCTTTGCTGTTTAATTGATTGCGCCATTGCTCAGCCCATCTGCGCTTCCATTCTGACGGGATTTCGGCATCGGTAATTTTTTTCTGCAGTGTGAGTAAAGCAGTGCGGCGCTTGCGGTTGTCTCCATCACTTTGCGTTTCGATTTGTGCCAGTATTGTTGCATTAATACCCAGCCTAACCATCATGGCTTGATAGTAGGCAAACGGAATGCAGAATCCGTCAGGAACGTTGCTGCCTGCAATATGGGCACGGATATGGCCGAGGTTGGCAGCCTTACTGCCGCAGTAACGGCTGTCATCACGGCGCAGGTTTGCCAAAGCCCTAAGGCCATAATCGGAAACATCAGGTTGGGGCAGGGTAAGGCCGTCTGAAAAGCTTTTACTGGTAGTGTTCCGGTTGGTTTGGACAATTCGGTATTGTTTAGCAGTCGCTTCAAATTCGATACGACGGCCAATATACGGGGCTAGGATTTTTTCTGCGTCTTTAAGGTAAATATTGGGAATCCCCCAACCGCGTGCCAATACATTCACATGCGATAGTGCAGTAGATGGTTTTTCACTGATAATCCCTGCCACAGGAGGCAACTCTAGGGGAACCTCTTTCAAAATAATAATATCGTCGGCGCCGACATTATAAAGATCATCTTCTTTGGCAATAACGCGTAATATACCTATCGCTTTACCTTGGTTTAGAGGCAGGTAGGGGAAATTTTTAATCAAACTTTCTTGGGTAATAAAAGGAACTTTACTTTGCTCGGCAACGGTTTCCTGCCATAAAGAATTGGTTTTATAACGCAACGGAGCGTAGAAACTGTCTTTCAGACGGCCTGCCGCCAATCTCAACAATTCAGGCGTGATTTTGTCTCCTTCCCAAAACTCATAAACATATTCCTGAGTACTATTCTGCCAACTAATAGTACCAAACAGATAACGCCGATTAGGACTACGGTATTGTTGATTCAATTCAGTTTTTGACAGCATGGATTTCAAGATAGTAGCTAAATAGCGTTCATGTAGCCGAAATTTGGGAGTATTGATGTAGTCGGTACGGCCATCGTCTTCGCGATCGATAAGGAAAAGGATGTGAGGAATTTCATATTCGCTCCCTTGCTCATAAATACGCGAAAGCAAGTCAAAATCGGCTTGGCTTTTGATTACAGATAATGCAGGAATTTGTGTTTTAACTGGAGTGACTGCAGTTTGACGCTTTTCAGACTCGTAATAAGAAGGCTTACGTGCCGTTGGTGCAGCCGTATCGGCTGTTTCAGCTTCAGGACGGCACGCTGAAAGTAAAAACAATATTGGGAGGTAAAAAGCAGGTTTCATGATGTTGTCGGTTATCTAAATCAGATGAAAAGCAATATATTTATGGTAAAAATATGTATTGTGTTCTTTCCGTAGGTAGGACATGTGCTGCCTACGCGTCTTGTGTTCCCAAACAGCCTGAAACCGCAAGGATGGAGGCATTTGCGTTTTTCAGGCTGTCCCAATTTACCGCTGAATCTGCGAGGTAATCGTGCTGTCGGTAATCTTGTCGTCTTCCGCCAGCAGCATGGCTTTGGAGAGGACGACCGAGAGCGTGTTGTCGCCCTCAAACGGGATAAACAGTTTGTCGGATGCGTCTTTTTTGCGGCTGTCGGGTACAATGCAGAGGTATTGGTCGTCCGGCAGCATCAGGATGTTGCTGCTGCCGATGTGGATTTTGTAGGTACGCAACTTGCCCTGTACGATGAGGAAGTTGCCGTCTATGTGGGCAACCTTGGCGATTTTCAGGCGCGGCAGCAGGGTTTCCAGTACGGCTTTGCGGGTTTTGGCCACTTCGCCCAAATCGCCGAAGGAATAGCTCTGCCAGTAGCTGTAAAAACGTGCCTCTCCGCCGTTATCTTCCCAAGTCGGGTCGTTGCCCACGCTTGCCACGCCGACAAACAAATCGACGTCGCGCAATACTTCGGAAAACACGCGCGGCGGGATATCAATTAAGTCCAGCACGGTGGCATGGTAATCGTCGTCCAACCGGTGAAAGCGCACTTGGTCGGTACTGACATACTGCCAGATACCGCTTTCCGTCCATGCTTCTTCGCTATCCACTGCGTTTGCCCAAAATTGGGCGAGCAGGTTGTATTCGGGCAATTCCAGCGAGACGGTTGCGTCGTCGCCGCCATCCCACGCGCCTGCCAGTGAGCCCCTCCAGCCGCGTCCTTTGGCAAGCGTCATGTATTGGTGTTGTTTCAGGATGTGGGCGGCAAAACGGTTGCTGTATGTTTTGGTGTTGATTTCGGCTTCGGTGAGCAGATAGATTTCACGGTATGCCTGTTTCAGCGGCTGGCGGATTTCTTTGTCCTGCAGCAGTTTGCGCCACTGGGCGATGCTTTGCTGCGTGGCAAGCGCGGGATGCCACAAGCTGACTTGCAGGCAGTCTGAAACATCGGTTTGCTCCCCCGTTTCGTCCACCCATGTTCCGTCCAACCACAGCGCGGATTTGCCCTGCGTATCGTTTTCATCACGGAAAAACTGCCATATTAATGAGCGCGTGAGGCAGGACATCAGTCCGTGTTGCCAGTAATACTGTTCGGCGTGTTCCAGCGGTACGCGGTGTTCGGAGCGCATCATCTGGTCCAAGCGGTCGCGTTGGGCTGTGAGCGTGGTGTTGAGGTTTTTTTGTGTGGCTTTGAGCTTTTTCAGTTTGTCGGCATGGTCGGTTTTCACGAAGGTGGGTACGGTTTTCTGCGGCGAGCCGTCGGGTTTGAACCAGCGCAGTTCGGACTTGCCTATGCCCGTAACCGCCAGACGGCAGGTGTAGCCGCCGAAGTCGTAGTCTCGGCAGCCTTTCTGCAAGCCGAAATCGTCCACCGCCATGTCTTCGATTTCGTTGCGGGATACACCCCGCTGCGCAGCGGCTTCGTCCAGATAGTTGGCAATCGCGTTCTGCGCGTTGCTGAACTTAATCCGAAGGCGCAGGCGAGAGAGGCTGGCGATGCCGTCCAGCCCTTTGGAGCGGAACAGCGCATAGAAGCAGGCGTTGCCTATGGAAGCATAGCGCGCCCCGAGATTGGGGATTTTTTCGTATGAATGCAGCGCAAGTTGGGTAAGGGCGGACAGGGTGGCACTGTCGTGGAAATGGCTGCACATCCATACCAGCCCTTTGAGCACGGTTTGGTTGATGCTGCAAACGGGCAGGACATGGGTGTCGTAGCTGTATGCTCTGTGGGTGACAGTTTCGGTCTGCACTTCGCTGCCGCAGACAAATTCTATCCAGTCGTGCAGCATTTTTTTGAACCTGTCCGCACCCAATGTGTCAATCAGCGTTTTGGCTTCTTTCAGGTATTTTTCGCTCGGCTTGCCCGCATTGGCGGATAGGGCAAGCGCAATGATTTTGCTCCATACGTTCTGCTGTTCGGGCGGCAGAGCAGCAAGTTGCGGATTGGCGTATCGGGCAAACTCGTCGTCTTGGGCGGGAAAACAGGCTTCGGCGGAACCGCCTGCCAGTTCTGCCAGGGCGGCAAGGTTGGCGGTAGCGGCTTTCTTGTCCCATAGGTTTTCCGCAAAGACGCGGTAACGGTCGCAGGCGTTTTTCAGGCCGTCTGAAAGCGTTTCGCTCGGATTTGGAAACTGTTTTTTGATTTGGTTTATCAGATATTTGAGTGGATAGTAATCTGCCTCCCGCTTGGACAGCCCGTTATCGTCAAGCATGGCGGCAAAAATACGCTGCACATCCTGCTCCGTCATCGGCAACGTTTTACGCGCCAGAGCCATCGCTACTGCTACACGGATGGTGCCGTAATTGTGTATCCTGTCCTCGCCTTTGTTTTTAAAAATTTTATTCCGTCCCCAGCCGCGTATCAAATCAATGCAGTGGATCAGCAAATCGACGCGGTATCCGGGTGCGGCTTTCTCCACTTCGGCAAAACTAGGGCAGAGCTTCAGGTTTATCGTGTCGTATTCGTGTGAACGGCTTTGGAGCCATTCTTTTTCCAGTGTGTTGAGAAGCTGATTGAACTTGGCACGGTGGCTGTCGGAAATCTGCACGGTTTGGTTTTGGCTCATAGGACTGTCCTTGCGTATCAATGTGTTGGTTATTTCGCTGCAAAGGTGGATAACGTCGGTAAGGGTTTTCTTGTCCGCACTATTCAGGCTGTATGGGGCATCTTCTACAAAGGTGAGGTAGCGTTGCGCGGCGGTTTTCAGGCTGCTTATCCGCCTACTAGCGGCGTGAGTTTGATGAAATTGACGACCAGCCCGTCATGCAGGCACACCATATCGTCCAGCGTTTCCAGTTGGCGATTGTCGGCAAGGATGAAAAACGAATTTTGCTCAAAAGCTTTCAAAGCGACGGCGATTTGCTTTTCCACGTCCACAGGTTGCGGGTGCGTGCCTTTTTTGCCGTGCGTTTCCCGAATCACGATGTCGCCGAGATCGGTGGGGATAACGAGGCTGTGGCGTAAGAGGACATCGGCGGCGCGGTTGTTGTAGGCTGCAACTTCCTGCCGCACGCGTTCGGCAATCAGATCCGCCGCGCTGATGTGCTTGGTTCTAAATTTTAAAAACAGCTCATGCAATACTTTGCCGGCGAGATTTTGGTCTTGGATCGTGATGGTAGCTGCGATCATGGATGACTCCTCCAAACATAAAACAGACAAATCATACTGTTTTTTGATCGTTTCAGACAGGCTGAAAACAAAGCAGCCTTTACATTGATAGATGCGAGTGCAGGTTGCCCTTTACATTTTAGTTCTGTAGGAACTTTGTGAGACCTTTGCAAAATTCCCCAAATCTTTTCATGGGAATTTTGCAAAGGTCTCGACTTGAGTTGAAACTCAAGCAGATGACTTTGTTCAGGAAATATTGTGATGAAGAGCGAAAAAAGGTCGTCTGAAAAACCAAATTTAGGTTTTCAGACGACCTTTTCATTTATGGCTTTACTGTTTATTCGATGACAACGCGCGCGTTAAGCGGCTGGACGGGGCGGTTGTTATGCGAGCCGATGGCGCGGGTGAATTTTTCTGCCTGCGCCTGATCGATGTGGTCGTAGGTTTTCAACAGCAGCCACGATACGCCTTCGCTGCACGGCGGTGTGGTCAGCGAACCGGCAAAGCGGTAGTATTTCAGCCGTTTCGGCAACAGGGTGCTGGCGTCGAAGGCTTTGTCGAGGTTTACCTTTCCTTCTTTCATCGGCATCACGTTCCATATCGGAGCCAGGCGGTCGTTGGTTTTGCCGGGTTCGTACAATACTGCCAATACCAAAGGCTGGCGGTTTTCGTCCAAGTGGACGAAGTGGGCTTCCATTGGGAAGGTGCGGCCTTTGATTTGGTTTTCACTGGGTACGTGGAAATGGAATTGTTTCAGGGTGTAGGTGCGACCGTTCACGCTGAGGGTATTGCCGCCTTCGGGGTAGTTGACTTGGATGGTGTGGCCGTTGTTTTCCACGTTAACCGCGCTCGGCTTGTAATCGACTTTGATGGCGGGCAGTCTGCCGGAGACGGTTTCGGTAATGTTGACGGGGGATTGGTTTTTGCCTGTAGAGCATAAACGGAACTCTTCAGAAAGCTCACCCCAGCTTTCGGGGGAGTCGTGTCCGGTGTAACCCCAATGTGTGTGGTTTCCGTGTGCAGCTGCGGAGAATGCCGCGAAGGTGGACAGCAGGAAGACAGTCAGACGAGGCAACGTACGGGTCAAGCAGGGCATTGCAATATCCTTTCTATAAGGAGGAGGGAAAAAAGCATTGCGGTGTGCATGTGGGATATTGTTATTTTTTATTAAACCATAGCCACATTAAATCGTCAGGTCAAGCCTTCTTTGGGTAATTAATTTAAGGCTATGAAGTTAAAGCGAATTCATTTTTTTCCAAACGATATTATCGTTTAGAAAATTGATAATAATTTGAAATAGAAAACTTCCGTTTTTCACACCTTAAAAATTTAAGGAAGCCGACTCATGAAAAAGGTCGTCTGAAAAACTAAATTCAGGTTTTTTCAGACGACCTTTTTGCCTTGCCTGACAAGGGTTATTTGTGCAGCCCGCATTCTTTGCTGCCCTTGCTTTCCCACCACTAGCAAGCCGTAGCCCATATGCAACCTAAACTCAACAAGGATGTGTGAGAAACGCACGTATGCGGTTCTCAAGGTTTGAGCTAAGAGGCCGTCTGAAAAAAGAAAAAACGTTTCAGACGTCCTTTCTTTCGACAAGTTGCCACAGCAATCAGAAAAAGTAGCCTGCATCACCTTATGCACTGAAACCGCCCAATCAAACTTAGTTCGACAAATATGCCAATGATCTCAAGCGCGAAGTTGAAAAACGCGAAGGCAGAAAAATCAGCAGCCAAGAAGCCGCGATGAGAATCCGCAGGCAGATACTGCGCTGGGTGGACAAAGGTTCCCAAGACGGCTATACCGATCAAAGCGTCATATCCCTTATCGGAATGAAAGGCGAAGACAAAGCCTTGGGTTATACTTGGGACTACCGCGACTACGGCGCAAGAAATCCGCAAGCCTACAACGATCCGAAGCTGTTTGAGGAATACCGCCGACAGGACAAACCCGAATACCGTAACCTGACCTGGCTGCACAGCGGGACAAAAGACACCAAAATCAGGCAGGAAGAGCGGAAAAACGAAGAGCTTGCGCTGAACGTTGCCGACTGGCTGATGAGCTTTGTCAACCCCAATCCGAGGATAAAAGCCCCGATTATTGCGGGAGTTGGCAACCTGAAAAACATCAAGCCGGCCGTTACCGGCAGCGATCCATTATTGTCAGGGGTCGGGAATATCCGTATTCCTGCAAATGGCAATGTTGCGAAGGGGGACAGGATTCCGGATACGGCATTGGCGTCGAAGAGTCATCAAAAGAATGATTTTGGTACGTCTAAAGGACAGGGGGCAGGGTCTTCTATACCTGTCCCTCAAGCTATCTCAATAAAAATTAAAAATCCAGATAAAACGATTAGTGAAACTACTTATAAATCTAATCCTAAACATACTCCTGGTCAGTTAGGGTTTAAGTTTGATGCTGGTATTGAGCCAAAGAATTCAGTTCAATTAATTGAAAGTTCAGTACAAATTGGTAAACAGCGATTTGCAATTGATGATAAAGGACATATTCATCGTTATATGGGGGCGATAGGAAAAATGAACCTTGGCATTGGGCTGGTTCTACATCCGATAAGAAGAATCCCTTGTCCTTAACAAGTCAACAAAAAGCAGGAATTAAAAAAGCATACCCCGAGCAATAAAAGAATAAGTTATTAAAATAAGGATTTATATGAATATTATTATGGATTCAACAAGAAAATTTGGGATTTTATGGGAAAAAAACTCTGAATGTAATGGTTTTATTTATGGAAAAATTCAGATAATAATAGGAGAGAATATATATCCTAAGATATGCCCATATGGATATTTTACACTAAATACAGTTTTTAATAGTTTGAAATCATCCTTTGAAGAGAAGTATTATGCAGGTGGAAACAATGGTTTAGATTTTGGAGAGCAAATATTTGATATAGATAAATATAATTCTCTGGAATTATGTAATATATGTTC
>NZ_JBQCWY010000058.1:0-11970 GCF_051956955.1 Neisseria sp. P0021.S005
ACTCATGGCCCAACCGGCAATATCTTGATTTTTATATTCCTGCGCCAACAACAAATCTGCACCAAACGCCGCAGAGATGAAAGAAGCCGCAAAAATCGGTATCATGGTTCGCATTACATTATTCATATTCATAAGACACTTTTCCATACTTGCTTTTGTTATTATATATGCATAATAACAAAAGACCGTCTGAAACGTAAACAACATTAAATAAGCATTTCCTAGGAACACCCATGGCACTCCAATTTGAAATCAACGCCGTTACCCCCTTCCGTCAAAACTGCACGCTGATTTGGGACGATGAAACCAAAGAAGCCGTGTTGGCCGATGTCGGCGGCGACGTCCCTTATTTATTGCAACAAGTCCAAAGCAAAGGCCTCAAGCTGACCGCCATTTGGCTGACCCACGGCCATCTTGACCACGCAGGCGGCGTGGTTGAACTTTTGAAAACCTGCGACGTACCCGTTCTCGGTCCGCACAAAGACGACGAATTCCTGCTCCAAGCCCTTCCGCAAACAACGGCGCAATACGGCTTCCCTGTTTCTCCGTCATTCACGCCGACACGCTGGCTGGAAGAAGGGGAAACGCTCAAAGTCGGCAACCATAGCTTCCAAGTCCTCCACATTCCCGGCCACACTCCCGGCCAAGTCGTTTTTTACAACGCCGAAAACAGTCTTTTAGTCGCAGGCGATGTTTTATTTTATGAGACCGTTGGTCGCACAGATTTTCCGCGCGGCAATCATGATGACCTCATAAACAATATCCGCGCTAAACTATTAACCCTGCCCGAAACCACGCAAGTTATAGCCGGGCACGGTCGCATGACCAGTATCGAGCATGAGAAAAGGTACAATCCGTTTCTGGTTCGTTAATATGAATGTTGTATAAAGCCAACATTCTGGCATACACAGATTATGCGTATAAAGGAAAACTGGCATACAATTTGCAGGGATAACATCCGAAAGATTAAGTACCTAATCTCCGGCAAATGCCAAAATGAACTAAAGCACAAAGATAACAAGGTATTACGCAATACAACCTGATTTATCGAAAACTGGACATCTCTAAACCCCAAGCCTTACTCGCAGTGAAATTGTTACAAAGTGACAATAAATGTCAGTCAGGCCGTCTGAACGGTTCTGCCGATTCAGGCGGATACAACGGAGATGAGGCGCAATGCCCTGCCGGAATGTGCCGATGTTCTGTTTGTCAAACCGTCGGGTACATCTTTAAGAAGCACAACATTATTTGGGTAAACCGGCAAACTCGCTGCCGGCACTAACAGGCCGTCTGAAAAGTTCGGCTGGTAAAATCAATAAAAGGATTATCAAATGAAAAAAATCGCAAAAGTGGGCTTCGTCCTGCTGGCTACCGGCCTGCTGGCCGCCTGTGCTACTAAGAGCAAAATCACTCCTGAAGGCACTACCGACGAGCCACGCTTCCCTAAACCTTACTCTCTGACCTTCAACAAAGACCGTGGTACATTCCCGACTTTTGACGAGTTGGATCAAATGCGTCCTGGTCTGACCAAAGACGACATCTACAAAATCCTCGGCCGTCCTCACTACGACGAAGGCATGGTTGGCGTGCGTGAATGGGACTACCTGTTCCACTTCTACACCCCAGGCGTAGGAGTTGACCCTGAAAACACTTCCGGCGTTGAAGGCATCACTACTTGTCAATACAAAGTGATCTTCGACAAAGACAAATTTGCACGCAGCTTCTTCTGGAATCCAGTATTCCCTAAAGATGCTGTATGTCCTCCTCCAGCACCTACACCTAAACAAGAGCCTCAAGTGATCATCCGCGAGATCATTAAAGAAGCTCCTAAACGCATCCGTCAATAAGGACAAATTTGAAACGGATCCTATTGGGTATAGCCTTGGCAGCAGGTCTGAATTCTTTGGCTGCTGCCGATGCTGTCAGTGACTATATCCAGCGTAAAAAAGTTGTGGTCAATACAGCTAAGGCGGAGCTTTGCTTTGCCGATGACGGTCAGTGCCATCCGGTACTGATTGGCAAGACCACGCCGAAAGGCAAATTCAATATGACGCCGATGATGACCAGCAAACCGGGTTACGGTGGCGAGGTTATCGGCTTCAAAGAAGAAAATGACTTTCTGTTTGCGTTACACAGGGTATGGACGCTCAAGCCGCAGGAAAGACGCATGGAACGCATCGCTTCTCCTCATGTGGCCGACCGCATCATAACCAATGGTTGTATCAACGTACAAAATAATGTGTACGAAAAACTGCGTCAGTATTTCATTCTGGAAATCATCTGATGTAAGTCAGTCAAACAAAGGCCGTCTGAAACTTTTCAGACGGCCTTTCTTCTCAAACGAAAATTCAACGGCAATTTGCTTGCTCCGTCAGTACCAAACGAAGAATATTTGACCGCTTCATCCTCAATTCATCCTCAAACCATATCACTTTTTACCATATCCAAAGAACCAACGGTTATTTATGCCGTTTCCCGCCCAATGCTAGAATCGCGCGTTTATATATCGGCTCGCCGAGAAATCAAATAAATAATATAGTGGCAGGAATAGCTTTTATTCCCTGCCCCTTACATACACAAACATCATGACCGATTCTTCTGCCAAATTACCCAATTTGTGGCTGCTGATCGCCGCTGCCGCCTCCATCCTGCTGATTACCATCGGCATGAGGATGACTTTAGGGCTTTTTGTCCTGCCCGTCGTCAACTCGACCGAATTGAGCATGACCCAGTTCAGCCTGATTATTGCCGTTTTCCAATTGATGTGGGGCATATCGCAACCCTTGTCCGGCGCGTTGGCCGACCGTTTCGGCGCGTTTAAGGTTTTAGCCGGCGGGACGGTTCTATTGATTGCCGCCTGTCTGATGGTGCCGCAAATGCCGACTTATTGGGGGCTGATGCTGGGTATCGGTTTATTGTTGGCATTCGGTACGGGTTCGGGCGGATTTTCCATCATTATGGGACAGGTCGCCGCCAAAACGCCGCCTCATCGGCGCGGCTTGGCTTCCGGCCTGGTCAATGCAGGCGGGTCCGCAGGGCAATTTTTGTTCGCGCCGCTGGTTCAAGGTTTGATTGCCCTCCCCCACGTCGGCTGGACGGGGACATTTTACGTTTGGGCAGTCATTGCCATCTTGATTTTGCCGATTTCTTGGTGGCTGGCCGGCGGCAAACATGCTGCTCATACCGTCCATACCGACGACGGCCAAACCCTGAAGCAGGCCGTCTGCAAGGCTTTCGCCAACCGCAGCTATATCTTGCTGCATTTGGGTTTCTTTACCTGCGGTTTCCACATCGCCTTTTTGGTTACCCACCTGCCAACCGAAATTTCACTTTGCGGCCTCCCTGCTACGGTCGCTTCGACCTCCATTGCCATTATTGGTTTGGCAAACATCGCTGGCTGTATTTTTTCAGGCTGGTGTACCGGCAGATTTTTGGGCAAATACGTCCTCTTCGGTTTATATGCTTCGCGTGTCGCCATGATATTGATTTATCTGGCCGCCCCTAAAACCGATTTGAACTTCTATCTTTTCGCCGCCGGACTCGGTTTCACTTGGCTGGCAACCGTCGCCCCCACCGCCGCCATTACCGGCAAACTTTTCGGTACGCGCTACTTGGCCACCCTCTTCGGGTTGACCATGTTGAGCCACCAAATCGGCGGCTTTTTGGGTTCGTACATCGGCGGCATCGTCATCACGCGCTTCAACGATTACGGCTGGATGTGGTACGCCGACGCAGTCTTGGCAGGCACGGCCGCCCTGTTGAATTTACTGATTCATGAACGGAAAGCGGCTGCCGCCTGACGCGGAAACCTTGACATTCTAAGGCCGTCTGAAACGTTTCAGACGGCCTTTGCCTTATTCCATTTTTTATGTTTTATCCACAATCGATATTCCTATCCATTATTTAACACTCTCTTACAAACCCGTTAAAATACTGCCTTTATCATGCTGATTGTCTGACTCTGATGAACTGGTCTTATCTGATCGATGCCATCCCTAAATTTGTCGATGCGGCAAAGCTGACGCTGGAATTGTCGGTATATGGCGTCGTTTTGTCGTTGCTGTTCGGCCTGCCCGTTGCCGTGGTTACGGCATACCGCATCCGCCCCTTCTACGCATTGGCACGCGCCTATATCGAGCTGTCGCGCAATACGCCCCTGCTGATCCAATTGTTTTTCCTGTATTACGGCCTGCCGAAAATGGGCATTAAATGGGACGGTTTCACCTGCGGCGTGATCGCACTGGTTTTCTTGGGCGCAAGCTATATGGCGGAAGCCATCCGCGCCGGTATTTTGGCCGTCCCCAAAGGACAGATCGAAGCGGGCAAGGCCATCGGTTTGAGCCGCTTTCAAGTGTTCCGCTATGTCGAATTGCCTCAGGCATGGGCGGTCGCCGTTCCCGCCATCGGCGCAAACGTATTGTTTTTGATGAAAGAAACATCTATCGTCAGCGCGGTCGGCATTGCAGAATTGTTGTTCGTTACCAAAGACATCATCGGCATGGACTACAAAACCAACGAAGCCTTGTTCCTGCTGTTTGCCAGCTACCTGATCATCCTTCTGCCCGTTTCGCTTCTGGCGCGCTGGGCCGAAAACCGCGTACGGAGTGCAAAATATGGTGTTTGACTGGCTGTTTGAAGGACAAAACGCGGCACGCTTGGGCGAAGGCCTGTTGTTAACGGCGCAGATTTCCCTGGCCTCCGTTGCCGCTTCCTGCGTATTGGGTACGCTGTTCGGCTTGGTTTTGCGTTCGCGCAACCGGCTCATCCGCTTTATCGGACGGTTTTATCTCGAAACCATCCGAATCGTGCCGATTTTGGTGTGGCTGTTCGGCCTGTATTTCGGCCTATCCGTCTGGACAGGCATCCACATCGACGGATTTTGGGTCTGTGTCTGGGTATTTACCATGTGGGGTATCGCCGAAATGGGCGATTTGGTCCGCGGCGCATTGGAATCGATTGAAAAACACCAGGTCGAATCAGGCCTGGCACTCGGCTTGAGCCGCGGGCAGGTATTCCGCTACATCGAGCTGCCGCAAAGCATCCGCCGCGTATTGCCCGGCGCCGTCAATCTGTTTACGCGCATGATCAAAACCAGCTCGCTCGCCTCCCTTATCGGCGTCATCGAAGTCGTCAAAGTCGGCCAGCAAATCATCGAAAACTCGCTGCTGACGCAACCCAATGCTTCATTTTGGGTTTACGGCCTGATTTTTATGCTGTATTTCTTCTGTTGCTGGCCGCTGTCGCTGCTGGCGGCAAAACTTGAACAAAAATGGGAACACTGACATGGCTTTACTGAGCATCCGCAACCTGCACAAACAATACGGCAACGTAACCGCCATTCAATCCTTAGACTTGGACTTGGAAAAAGGCGAAGTCATCGTACTGCTGGGCCCGTCCGGCTGCGGCAAATCCACCCTCCTGCGCTGCGTCAACGGTTTGGAGCCGCACCAAGGCGGCAGCATCGTGATGGACGGGGTCGGCGAATTCGGCAAAGACGTTTCCTGGCAAACCGCCCGGCAAAAAGTCGGCATGGTCTTTCAAAGCTATGAACTGTTTGCCCACATGACCGTCATCGAAAACATCCTCTTAGGCCCGGTGAAAGTACAAAACCGCAACCGCGCCGAAGCAGAGGCACAAGCCGACAAACTGTTGGAACGCGTCGGCCTGATCGACCGCAAAAACGCCTATCCGCGCGAACTCTCCGGCGGCCAGAAACAACGCATCGCCATTGTCCGCGCCCTGTGCCTGAATCCGGAAGTCATCCTGCTGGACGAAATCACCGCCGCACTCGACCCCGAAATGGTGCGCGAGGTTTTGGAAGTGGTTTTAGAACTCGCCCGCGAAGGCATGAGCATGCTCATCGTAACCCATGAAATGGGGTTTGCCCGCAAAGTTGCCGACCGCATCGTCTTCATGGACAAAGGCGGCATCGTCGAATCGACCGACCCCGAAACCTTCTTCTCCGCCCCGAAAAGCGAACGCGCCCGCCAATTCTTGGCAGGCATGGACTACTGATTTTATTTTCAGGCCGTCCAACCCTTTTTCAGACGGCCTCCACTTTCAACCAAACATTTGAAAAGGAAACACTCATGCAATTGAACGCCAAATTCAAAGCCCTCCTCGCCTCCGCCGCCATCGCCGTCGGCCTGACTGCTTGCGGAGGCGGCTCCGGCGATGCCCAATCTTCACAAAGCAGCGGCGCAGCAACCGTTGCCGCCATCAAAGAAAAAGGCGTCATCCGTATCGGCGTATTCGGCGACAAGCCTCCGTTCGGCTATGTTGACGCCAACGGCAAAAACCAAGGCTTTGACGTTGAAATCGCCAAAGACCTGGCCAAAGACCTGCTCGGCAGCCCCGACAAAGTCGAATTCGTCCTGACCGAGGCCGCAAACCGCGTCGAATACGTCCGTTCCGGCAAAGTCGACCTCATCCTCGCCAACTTCACCAAAACACCCGAACGCGCCGAAGCCGTCGATTTCGCCGATCCTTACATGAAAGTGGCCTTGGGCGTAGTTTCCCCCAAAGACAAACCGATTACCGACGTTGCACAATTGAAAGACCAAACCCTTCTGGTCAACAAAGGCACCACCGCCGACGCCTTCTTCACCAAAAGCCATCCTGAAGTCAAACTGCTGAAATTCGACCAAAATACCGAAACCTTCGACGCGCTGAAAGACGGCCGCGGCGTAGCACTCGCCCACGACAACGCCCTGCTGTGGGCATGGGCAAAAGAAAACCCGAATTTTGAAGTCGCCATCGGCAACCTCGGCCCTGCCGAATTCATCGCCCCGGCTGTTCAAAAAGGCAACACCGACCTCCTGAACTGGGTCAACGGCGAAATCGCCGCCATGAAAAAAGACGGCCGTCTGAAAGCCGCCTATGAAAAAACCCTCTTACCCGTGTATGGCGAGAAAGTCAAACCGGAAGAATTGTTGGCGGAATAAACCGACTATTTTCTCGGCAAAAAGTCACTTGGCCGTATTTCAGCTATCCGATTTGTGATTAATTTAAACAAATATCATATCCAACAACAGGCCGTCTGAACGTGTTATCGATACCTTCAGACGGCCCATTGTTTAAAAACGAATAACATGATAACCTTTTAATAACGGATGAAATAATTCGTCCGATATTTCTACAAAGCAAAAAGGAAACTATGATGAACCGTCGTCAATTTATCGGCAGCGCCGCTGCTGTCTCTCTCACCGCCGCCGCTTCTTTTGCCCGTGCTCACGACCATGCACACCACGCCGGTCATGCTGGTCACGCGCACTCTGCACCGCGCGCCTACGAAGCTGCGCGCAAAGCGGCCGCACATTGCGTTGAAGCCGGTCAAATCTGTTTGGCGCACTGCATTGCCCTGTTGAGCGAAGGCGATACCTCCATGAAAGACTGCGCAGCCGGCGTTAACCAAATGCTGGCACTGTGCGGCACCTTGCAAAACCTCGCCGCCCAAAATTCACGCCTGACTCCGTCTTTGGCAAAAGTGTGCATCGAAGCCTGCAAACAATGTTCTGCCGCCTGCAAAGAACACGCCGGCCACCACGCTGAATGCAAAGCCTGCTACGAATCTTGCTTGGCTTGCATTAAAGAATGCGAAAAAATTGCTGCTTAATCAATATTAAAAAAGGCCGGCTGAATTTCAGACGGCCTTTTATTTTGCTATTTTGTTTACGCTATTCGGCTGCAAGCTCTTGCTCATCAAGCAGATTTTTCCGAACAATCGCAGGATTGCCCGCTGCCACGCAATAAGGCGGCACATCTTTAGTAACCACCGAACCTGCGCCGATTACCGCACCCTTACCGATGGTAACGCCGCCCATGATAATCGCACGTCTACCAATCCAAACATCGTCTTCAATCACAATCGGGCGAATGTCCGTATAGCCTTCAAAGCGGCGGGTTTCAGGGTTGAATTTGTGGTTGGTTGAATAAAACAGGCATTCCGGTCCCATCATCACGTTCTTGCCGAGGGTCAGGCCGTGGCAGATTTCGCAATTGACGCCGATACCCGAATTGTCGCCGATTACCGTATCCGGAAAAACATATCCGCCTTTTTCAATATTGACGTTTCTTCCGATGTTTGGGGAAATGCACGCAGCCAAAGCGGCGCGGAATTTTTGCGCAATTCTGCCGAATGGTTTGCAATAAGACGGAGGCAACATTCCTCCCCAGACACGCAAAATACGCGTCAATATCCTTTTTTGCATGGATTCCGTCTCCTGTTCGTAAAAGCGTAAATATTAATCAGACTATTATTTTTCTTAAAGTTTCACATCTAAAAGAGGTTTTACATCCTCTTTTCAGTTGAATTACAGCCCGATTACACAATATTTGGTTTGAAACTCTATTCTAAACTGTTCTCGCCTGTTGCGAAACTGCCCGCTACGCAAAATATCCGCTTGACGAAACAGCCAAAAATAGCGAAAATCCCACGCTTAACTGAAGTACAGGCAAAACCCCTGTGCCCGCTTAATCGAAAGGAAATCAAATGAAACAAGGTATTCACCCGAACTACCACGAAATCAACGTTACCTGCTCTTGCGGCAACAAATTCGTGACCAAATCCGCAATGGAAAAAGACAGCTTCAACGTTGAGGTTTGCTCCCTGTGCCACCCTTTCTACACCGGTACTCAAAAAATCGTCGACACTACCGGTCGTGTGGACAAATTCAACAACAAATTCGGCAACCTGTTCAAACGCTAATTGCCGCTTTGTCAAAAAGACTGCTTCGTGCAGTCTTTTTTGCATTCAGGCCGTCTGAAATATTTCTTTCAGACGGCCTGAGCTTTTTGTCGTCAACCGAATACCATATCATTCCAAACACCCGATAAAAACGAGCCATAAGCATTATTTTACAAAGCTCTCCGGTCCGGCATATCGCGCAAACCTGTCAAACCCTGTACCATTACTATTCAAACTAACCGTTTTT
Source organism: Neisseria sp. P0021.S005 (assembly GCF_051956955.1). Lineage (NCBI taxonomy): Bacteria > Pseudomonadati > Pseudomonadota > Betaproteobacteria > Neisseriales > Neisseriaceae > Neisseria > Neisseria sp. P0021.S005. Next base: position 8,934 of record NZ_JBQCWY010000058.1, read on the forward strand.
TGACCTTCCATGCTGACTTACACACCGCCCGATCCGCGCCGCCCCCAAAAAACCCATGAAAAACCATGGCTTCTGCTGCTGATGGCCTTTGCCTGGCTGTGGCCGGGCGTGTTCTCGCATGACTTGTGGAACCCTGCCGAACCCTCCCTCTTTACCGCCTCCGAATCCATGAAAAACGGCGGCAGCCTGTTGGTTGCACAAATCTTCGGCCAACCCGACTTCACCATCTCCCCTGCTTTTTTGTGGGTGGCAACCGCATTCCAAACCCTGTTTTCGCCTTGGGCGGCCGATGCCTATGATGCCGCGCGTTTTGCCGGCGTGGTATTCACCACCATCGGACTGACGGCCTGCGGATTTGCTGGTTTCAACTTTCTCGGCAGACATCACGGCCGCAGCGTTGTCTTAATCCTTATCGGCAGCATCGGTTTGCTGCCCATCGCCCACTTCCTCAATCCCATGTCGGCCGCTTTTGCCGCGTTTGGATTGATTCTGTGCGGCTTTTCACTGGCACACCGCCGCGTCATTATCGCCATTTTGTTGTTGTGCGGCGGTTGGGTTTTACTCTCCCTTTCCTCAGGCTATCTGCTGACCGCGGCCATGATGTTTTTGGCACTTGCCCTATCGTTCCATTCTACTTGGCAAAGCAAACGCTATCTGCTGACCCTGATTGGCGCCATCGTCGTTTCCCTGCCCCTACTGATTCTGTATCCGCTGGTTTTATCAAAAACCAATCCCGAATGGTTTGATATTTGGTTCAACCATTATTCCTTAGGCGTATTCGGCGGCTTCCATCAGATTCAGACGGCCTTCAACCTGCCCTATTATCTGAAAAACCTGCTGTGGTTTGCCCTGCCTGCCTGGCCGCTGGCAGCATGGACGCTCAGCCGCACGCGTATCCACGATAAAAATTGGGGCATTCTGAGCCTGTCGTGGCTGGTTATCATGACAGCCCTGCTCGCCATCAATCCTCAACGCCTGCAAGACAACCTCGTTTGGCTGTTGCCGCCGCTTGCCCTGCTCGGCGCGGCACAACTGGACGGCCTGCGTCGCGGTGCAGTGGCATTTATCAACTGGTTCGGCATCATGGCATTTGGTCTGATTGCCGTCTTCCTGTGGCTGGGCTTCTTCGCCATGAACTACGGCTGGCCTACCAAACTGGCCGAACGCGCCGCCTATTTTAGCCCGTATTACATCCCCGACATCGACCCGATTCCGATGGCAGTCGCCCTGCTGTTTACCCCATTGTGGCTTTGGGCGATTACGCGTAAAAACATCCGCGGCCGCCAAGCCGTCACCAACTGGGCGGCCGGCGTGACCTTGGCTTGGGCTTTGCTGATGACCCTGTTTTTACCGTGGCTCAACGCCGCCAAAAGCCATGCGCCGGTGGTACACCAAATGGAAGCCGCGCTTTCTTTCGAATTGAAACAGAAACTTTCAGACGGCCTCGAATGTATCAGCATCGACGGCCAAGACCAGCGCACACGCATCGCGTGGACACAATACAGCCATATTAAAACCACGACCGACAACGCCTCCTGCCGCTACCGCCTCATCCGTCAAGCCGCCAACATCGGCGCACCTTCGGGTTGGCAGACCTTGTGGCAAGGCGCAAGACCGCGCAACAAAGCCGAGACTTTCCTATTCTTAGAGAAAACTTCAGCGCAATAAATCCGTGACACTAGCCATAAAGCTGAATATTCCTGCTACATTCAAATAAAAGGCCGTCTGAAAGAACTTTTATCCTTTCAGACGGTCTTTGACTTACTTTAACACCGCTTCCCGTACAATGGCCCTTTTCCCTTATCTGCCTAAAAATATGAAACCCAACCGCCTTTTGCCCTTCGTCCTCTTATTGACTGCCCTCTCCGCCCATGCCAAAGATTTCATTATCTACGACCGCATGGACTATGTCGGCAAACCCGACCTTACTGCCGACAAACTCTCCAAAGTGTTCTTGGTTTACGAAAGCGAGCTGGTCAAACCCGATCCGACGGGCAAACTCAAACACGGCGTACTCAACGAAGCGCGCATCCGTGAATTGGCCAAACAATCGCGCCGCGAAGGCTACCGCACCATTTCCACCGACATCGAAAGCTGGTTTGCCGAAAAAGACGGCCAACTGCTGACCCCCGACGAATTGAAAACCGACTTCGCGCGAATGTACCAAATCTTCAGAGAAGAAAACCCGCGCGCCGTCATCAGCAACTACGGCATGCCTTCCGAACACCTGCACGGCATCCGCCACTACCGCCCCAACGTTGACAACGAAACCATCTTGGCCAAATGGCGGCAAGTCAGTAAACGCCGTGCACCCACCGCCGCCATCAGCGACTATGCCAATCCCGTGTTCTACATCACTTCCCCCGATTTGGTGCAATGGGAAAAAGACGTGAAAACCGCCGTTGACGACATCCACCAACGCTTTCCCAACAAAAAAATCATCGGCTACATTTGGCCGCAATATTATTCGGCCACCAACAGCCCTTATTTCAAGCAATTCATCGACCCCGCCCGCTGGCGCAAAATGCTCGAAATCAGCAAAAAATACACCGACGGCGTGATTATTTGGTCGGACAAGCGCGATGAAAACAACCAAATCGTGCGCTGGAACGATCCGCGCATCCAAGCCACGATGAAGGCGACCCAAGCCTTCATAAATGCCAATGCCAAAGAAATCAAGGTAGAAGGTTTGCAAAAATATTAAAAACAAGGCGGGCATGTTTGCCCGCCTCTTTATATACCTACACAGCTGTCTGTATGTTTGACACAACACGCTGCAAAACGACCGTACCACCAACGCTTCTGCATTCTTTCACACGTTTTTACCCGTTATTCTTAAGCACAGGCCGTCTGAAAATTGCCCGAATATCCAATACCCTTTACAATACCCGTAATTAAAATACATTTTTCGACACCCCTCTCCTGCATGAGTTCCACACCCTTCATCGAAATGAAAGACGTTGCCTTCGCATATGGCGACCGTCCTATTCTGAACAACATCAACTTCAGCATTCCACAAGGCAATTTCGCCGCCGTA
>NZ_JBQCWY010000059.1:0-11752 GCF_051956955.1 Neisseria sp. P0021.S005
TCGGTCAGTTCGGGTAGGGCCATAATGTATCAGTATGAAATGAATGATCAATATACTTTTGATTTTACGCTGATACGGCAAGAGCATGCGATTGAATCTATAAACGATTTCAGTAGTATTTTTGTTTCGCCGAAACCGACTGCACCCGTTTCAGACGGCCTTGATTTATGCCGCAACCAAAATGCCCTGTTCCAACCATTCCGTCCATTTTTGCCTTAATGCGTCCTGCCAAGCGTTTTCAGACGGCATGAACTCTGCCAGCATGGTCTGCAGGCCGTTTAGGGAAGTGGGCGTTTCTGCCAGCGTTTCCAGCAATAAGGCATCGAAATCGTCGAGCGTTTGGTACATCACGTCATCTTCCTTATCGCGCCACACCAAAACAGCAGTTTCCGCCTCCTGCAATTCGTCCGTCACGTCATACTGATAACGGCGCACAAAGGCGGCGGGAGAAAGGGTGTAAGCCAAATCGTCTGAATCGGCATGGGTTGTTTGGCTATCGGTCTGAGCGGTTTCGGCGAGCAGCTGGGTGTGTTCAAAGTCCATCAATGCCAAGAGGTCATCTGAAAGCGGCAGGCTTTGGCAATATTGGAGGAACTCGCCGGGGATTTCTTGAAAATAGGGCGTTTGAGCGCGCGCGTTGCGGACGAAACCTTCTTTCAGACGGCCCCATTCTTCGCTGTCAAAGTATTGCAGCGTTTCGGTATAGCAGCGGTCGATAAAGCTGTGAATATTGTTGCGTATCAGGCGGATATAGACATTCAACCGCTCTTGCGGCAATCCGTCTGCGGCTTTGCCTTCGCGTATGGCTTGGGCAAAGCGGTGTTGGTATTGGGCGGAGGTTTCAGGCTGCATGACGGTATTCCTTTCCGGCACGCATTTGATAGTCGGCGATTTTAGCGACTTCGGCTTCGAGTTCGGCAAAAGGCGGAAAATTGAAATCGCGTTCCAACAGGGTGGGCGGAATCGTCGGCAGTTTGGCATAGGCCAGTTCGAGCAAATCCCAAACAGTCGGCAATACTGCGGCGCCGTGGGTATCAATCAACAATTCGGGCGTTTCCACGTCATGTCCGGCAATATGGATATAGCACACGCGCTCTGCGTCCACATTTTCTAAAAAGGCTTCAGGCGACAACAGGCCGTGATTGACGGCGTTAACGTAAATATTGTTCACGTCCAAATGAATGCCGCAGTCGGCTTCACGGGCAACCGCGTTGAGGAACTCGACTTCGTTCATCTCGGCAAGCGGAGAATGCAGGTAGTAGGAGGTGTTTTCCACGGCAATACGGCAGCCCAACCGATCCTGCACTTCGCGGATACGGCGCGCGGTATGTTGTACCATTTCTTCAGTGAAAGGCAGCGGCAACAAATCGTAAAGATGACCGCCGTCGTGGCAGTAGCTCAAATGGTCGGAGAAAAACGTGCAATCGTAACGGCGCATCATTTCTTTGATTCCGTCTATCAAATCGGTATCCAACGGGGCTTGTCCGCCCAACGACATGGATAATCCGTGCAACGCCAGCGGCAGCCGTTCCGCCACGCGGTCAAACTGTTTGCGCGCCCTGCCACCCATTTTCAGCCAGTTTTCGGGAGCGGCTTCGATAAAGCGTATCGGGCTGTCGTCTGAAAGCGAGAGGAAGTCTTCCGCCAAGTCGCGGCGGTAGCCCAAGCCTGCGTGTTGAATCATGGTGATGTCCTGTTATGGTGCCGTATGAACGACAAAGTCGCATTTTCGTTTATAAAATGCGACTTTGTTAAAGGTATGTTGCAGGATTATTTAGAACCGCATTTACCTTCGCCGCATTTGCCTTCTACTACTTTGGCAGCTTTGGCTTTAGATGCTTTGCCTTTTTTAGCGTGAGTTTTTTCCACGGTTGAACCGCATTTGCCTTCGCCACATTTGCCTTCGCTTGCTTTAGAAACAGCGCTTGCACCGCATGAACCTTCACCGGCTTTAACCGCACCGCAAGAGCCTTGAGCAGATTTCTGAACACCTGCTTTGCTGCTTAACGGTTTATCAGCGGCAACAACGCCGGCAGCCAGAGACAGGGACAGCGCACCGGCCAAAGCAGCAGCTACATTTTTTTTCATTTTAACTTCCTTTTTAGAATACGAGTTTAAATAAATCAAGGGATAATATCGGGCATTTAAAGTCGGCCCGCGACCGTTAATCCTTAAAGAAAATGCTTGATACGACAACAGCGTTTCTTCAGCAGGGCATCCAAAGACAGACGGCCTGCGCCCTGCAATAGGACAGGAAATAAAACCACCAAATAAATCAGTGCTATTTTATAACCGTTGTCGCACACATTGTAACCCAAGCCGGCATGTACCGCAGACCATGCGACAGCCGTTACGACCATCAATCCCAGCGCGGACAGCCGCGTTGCCAAGCCGACGATGAGCAGCGCAGGCAAAACCAGTTCCGCCCACATGGCCAAATTCCAGTTGACCGTATCCGACAACAAATTGAACGGAAAGGGAAATTGACTGTTTATTTCTGCAAACCAGTTTTCCCCGTTCCATTTTTCCAAACCGGACTCAAGAAATTCATACGCGGCAAAAAGCCTGAGCGTCAACAAACCGAAAGCAGCCTGCCAAGAGGGGTTGGATGAGGTGTTCATTTATTTTCCTAATCAATGTGTGTTGAATGGGATGGGACGAAAAATCAATCGGCACCATCCCATATTTCATGCCTGTTTAGACGCGGCAGCTTTAAAAAACTGACGAAATAAATAAAGTTATTTTCTTATTCATTGTTTTATAAAGATTAAAAATTCAAAAGGCCGTCTGAAACACCATGCTTGATTGGGTTTCAGACGGCCTTTAATGATGAACGCGGTCAATCAATCCGCTTGTTTACACAATTCGACAATTTCTGCGCCGTATTTGTCGATTTTCTCCTCATTCATGCCGTGGATTTCCGCCAACTCCGCCAAATCTTGCGGCCGTCGGGCGGCAATCGCGCGCAGGGTAACTTTGCTGCATATCTGATAGGCTTCGAGGCCTTCATGGCGGGCAGTATCGATGTTCCACTGAAGCAGACGGCGCATCAAACGGCGTTTGCGTTTATCCTCTTCGCTCAGGCCGTCTGAAAACGGGCGGCAGATGTTTAAAATGCCCTCGCCGTATTGCTCGATACGTTTTTCGCCGAGTTTATACACGCCTAAAAGGTCGATGGGTTCGGCAGGCGTATTGGTCAGCAAATCGTCCATGCTTTCGTTGGAGAATACCGTTCCCAGCGTCACTTGATCGGCACTTGCCTGCTGCTCGCGCCAAGTTTCCAAAACCTGTTTTAAGGCCTGTTCGCGCTCGCCCAAGCTGTGGATAACTTGTATATTATCTGTGGAAACTGTACCGGCTTCGGCCGTTTCGCAAACGTCGAGTATCTCCAAACCGAATTTATTGATTTTCGCCTCACCCAGGCCGTAGATTTGATGTAAATCTTCCAAACTTCGGGGCATTTTTTCGACAATATCGCGCAGGGTTTTGTCGCCGCAAACCACATAGGCCGGTACTTCCTCCGCCTGGGCGCGTTGTTGACGCCATTGGCGCAATGCCTGCCACAAACGCTCTTCGCGCTCGGTGCGCAACCAATCGTCTTTCGGCTTTTGGGTGGCCGTTTTTTCGCGGCGCAGGGGACGCAACATGACTTCGGTTTCGCCCTTGAGGACTTTTTTGGCCGCTTCGGTCAGCTGCAAGGCTTGATGCTGCTCGACGTTGACGGTGAGATAGCCCAAGCTGATGCACTGGCGGATGACACTGCGCCATTCCTTGTCAGTCTGTTCGCTGCCGATGCCGAATGTGGATAACTTGTCATGGCCGTTGCGCAGTATCCAATCGTCGCTTTTACCGCGTAAAAGGTTGGTGATGTAACCGGCGGCAAAGCGTTGTCCGGCGCGGTACACGCAGCTGAGTAATTTTTGCACCAACACCGTGCCGTCAAACCGCACGGGCGGATGCAGGCAGTTGTCGCAATGGCCGCAGGGTTCGGATTCTTCGCCGAAATGTTTGAGCAGCAGTACGCGGCGGCAGGCGGCGGTTTCGCAGACGGAAAGCATGGCATCGAGTTTTTGCATTTCGATTTGCTTTTGCACCTCGTCGCTGTTGCCTTCGGCAATCCGTTCGCGCAGCAACACCCAATCGTTCAAGCCGTAACACAGCCAGCTCACGGCAGGCAGACCGTCCCGGCCGGCGCGCCCCGATTCCTGATAGAAATGTTCGACACTTTGGGGCATATCGAGATGGGCGACAAAGCGCACGTCGGGTTTGTCTATGCCCATGCCGAACGCCACGGTCGCCACCACGATAATATTGTCTTCATGCGTAAAGCGGCGTTGGTTTTCCTCGCGCACGTCCATGCTCAAACCGGCATGATACGGAATCGCCTCCAAGCCATTTTCACACAAAAACTGCGCCACATCCTCGACTTTTTTGCGACTTAAACAATACACAATGCCGCTTTGCCCATGCATCTGCTTGCGGATGAAATCCAGTAATTGTTTTTTACCATTATTTTTTTCGATAACCTGATAATAAATATTCGGGCGGTCAAAGCTGGAAATAAATTCGGGCGCATTGTCCAAGTGTAGATAATGCTTGATGTCGGCGCGCGTGGCCGCATCGGCGGTAGCGGTCAGGGCGATGCGCGGGACGTTCGGATAGCGTTCGGCAAGCATGCCGAGCTGTTGATATTCGGGGCGGAAATCGTGTCCCCATTGGCTGACGCAATGCGCCTCATCAATGGCAAACAGGCTGACGGTTTGTTGGTCGAGAAAACGCAAAAAGCGGTCGGTAACCAAGCGTTCTGGTGCGACATAAAGCAGTTTCAGACGGCCTTGGGCAAGCTTGTCGGCAATCTCGCGCGCCTCATCTGCCGATGTGCTGCTGTTGACTGCCGCCGCTTCAATCCCGGCCACATGCAGGCTGGCTACTTGGTCGTTCATCAGCGCAATCAGCGGCGATACGACAACCGCCACGCCTTCGCGCATCAGCGCCGGAATCTGGTAACACAAAGACTTGCCCCCGCCCGTCGGCATCAGCACCATCAAACTCTCGCCGCCGGCCAAAGCATTGACGATAGCCTCCTGCTTGCCACGAAATTCGGGATAACCGAATACTTCGTGCAAAATCTGTTTGGAGGTCGGCTGAAGCATAATGGTTCCGTAGAATAGGGGAAAGCGTTATTTTAACGGTTTTACACCCGCGTATGTGCGGAACATTTTGCCGCCGCTTTTTCAGACGGCCTGAAATTCAACTCTATTAAAGTTATTTAATTTTAAATAAAGATTTATTTTGTTTTAAATGAAATGCACAAAGGCCGTCTGAATCCTAATCTTCGGATTTCAGACGGCCTTTCAAAAATAAAATCTTTAGGCTTTTTTGACGAACTCAGATTTCAAGTTCATCGCGCTGCCATCGATTTTGCAACCGATATTGTGGTCGCCCTCTTGCAGGCGGATGCCTTTGACTTTGGTGCCTTGCTTGATGACCATAGAGCTGCCTTTGACTTTCAGATCTTTAATCAAGACAACCGTATCACCATCTTGCAATACCGCGCCGTTGGCATCTTTGACTTCCAAGGCATCATCGCTTGCAGCCGCAGCATCGGCCTCGTTCCACTCATGGGCGCACTCAGGGCAAACGTATTGGGCACCGTCTTCGTAAGTGTATTCGGAGTGGCATTTCGGGCAGGAAGGTAGGGACATGAGGTTTCCTTATAAATATGATAAAAGAAGCGTAAAACGCAAATAATACAATGTCTAAATTATTGATTCGCCTTGCTGCCGCCTACGCCGTAAACGGCATTCCAAGCCGCGTCCAACATTTGGCCGGCTTGTTGCAGCTTGGCATTTTGCTGCTCTTTCTGAGCCAAAGCCGTCTGAATTTCGCCTTTCAAACGGTCAATATCGGATTGTGCGGCCTGCAAACGGCGCTGCGCGCTTTCCAAATCACTTTGCAGGGAAATGATTTTGCTGTCGTTGCTGTTTTGCTCATGCAAAGCGGCACGGTAAACCGATTGGACGGACAGCAAACGGTCTTCCGCCTCACCGGCATACGCGGCAGCGGCGGATAACATCATCAGGGCAAGTAAGGTTTTTTTCATGGGTTTTCCTTTAAAGTTGTTTGATTTGTAAAGTAAAGCGCAGAGCCGATTTTTCCGCCGCCAAGTTTACATAATATGCTTGTTGGTCTTTGTTCTTGATGGCTTATTTTATCCAATCCGGACATTCAGGCTGCCGATAAAAGTTAATTCAATCGGCAGTTGTAACAGGCAGGCGGCTATTATTTTCTCATATTCTCCGCCTTATTCCATTATTTTCTGGTTTTATTATAAAAGGCCGTCTGAAAAATTTTCAGACGGCCTTTTTGAGTTTCACAATGATGGCTCTGCCTCTCGTCAAAAAGCTTTCCTGTATTTTTAAATTACAGTCATATTTAAATATGTAAATATGATTTATTTATTGTAAAATTTATCCTTTAGTCATGCCGGAGCATATGGTGTTGCGGCTGTCTGCATCTTTTTTAATTCTTCTTCCATGAGAACCCTATGATGAAAAGCAACCATCTCGCCTATGCCGTTTTGGCAGCCCTACTATCTATCCAAACCCTGCCGGCTTCTGCAGCCAAATCTGATACTGCTTCTGCCGTCGAGGCATCCGGGCAAGAAGCGCAACAAGCCTCAGACTCTATCGCAAACTACGTTGACGACCAGATCGTCCAAGGCCCAGCAACCGTTGATTTGGGCAATCAGGCCAAACTGAAACTACCTGCAAAAATGGTCTTTGTGAAAAAAAATCGCGCCAATGCCATGATGAGAGAAGCAGGCAACGCTACAGATCCCAACCGCTACGGCCTGATTCTCCCCGAGTCGGAAAACGAGGACGGTGATACTAATTGGATGGTAGACCTAACCTTTACCGATTCCGGCTATATCAAAGACGATGATGCCAAAGAATGGGATGTTGAGGCCATGCTCGAGCAGCTGAAAGAAGGTACCGAGGAACAAAATAAAGAGCGTGCCTCCCGCAACCTGCCGGAATTGGAAACACGCGGCTGGGTAGAAAAACCGCAATATGATGCAAAGACCCATCGTCTGATTTGGTCGATTGACGTTCTGAATAAAAACGAACCCGATCCCAATCCTGCCATCAACTACAATACTTTCCAGCTGGGACGCGAAGGCTATATTGAATTGACTATGATCACCGATTTGAAAAGCATAGATCAATACAAACCTATTGTGCAAGAATTGTTGGGCAATATCGAATTCAATGAAGGCAAGCGCTACAGCGATTTCAATGCGGCAACCGACAAAGTGGCCGAATACGGACTGGCTGCCTTGGTTGGCGGTATCGCTGCAAAAAAACTGGGATTATTAGCTTTGGCCGGCGCATTACTGGCTAAATTCGGCAAACTGATTATTTTTGGTGCTGTTGCAGCAGGTGCATTGTTTAAAGGCCTATGGCGCAAAAAAGATAAAAACAAACCGAGCGAAGAAGAATAAATAAATCCTGTTCAAAATAAAAAGGCCGTCTGAAAACTTGGCATTCCCAGTTTTCAGACGGCCTTTTATCATTCATGCCTTACGAACGGATCCGTTTCAACACTTCTTCTTTGCCGATCAAAGCCAATACGGCATCGACGCTTGGGGTTTTCGCCGTACCACAGACTGCGAGGCGCAAAGGCATACCGAGTTTGCCCATTTTGATGCCTTCTTCGTCGCAGAAAGGTTTGAAGAGGTCGTGGATGGCTTCGGCGGTCCAGTCTTCCAGCCCTTCGAGGCGTTCAGCAAAGCGCAGCATACGGGCGGCGGCTTCGTCGTCCCAGTGTTTCTGCATGTCTGCTTCGGCCGGCGTTTGTTTGACGTAGAAGTAGAGGCACTCGTCGGCAAGCGTGTTCAGGTCTTGGGCACGGTCTTTGACCAATGCCAACACGTCTTCCAAAGCAGGCTTGCTTGTTTCATGGATATCGCGCAGGGCGAGGCGCGGTTTCACCATTTCGGCCAGTTTTTCGTTGGCGGTGATTTTGATGTGTTCGCCGTTGATCCAGTAGAGTTTTTTCAAGTCCATACGGCTTGGAGACGGGGAAACGTCTTTCAAATCAAACCATTCGATGAATTGTTCCATTGTGAAGAATTCATCGTCGCCATGCGCCCAGCCTAAACGTGCCAGATAGTTGAGCATGGCTTCGGGCAGGATACCCATCGCGCCGAAATCGGTAATGGCAACGGTATCGCCGCTGCGTTTGGAGATTTTTTTGCCTTGTTCGTTAAGAATCATGGGCAGGTGGCCGTATTCGGGCAGATTTGCACCGATGGCTTTTAAGATGTTGATTTGTTTCGGGGTGTTGTTCACATGGTCGTCACCACGGATAACGTGGGTAATGCCCATGTCGTAGTCGTCCACGACAACGCAGAAATTGTAGGTCGGCGTGCCGTCGGCGCGGGCGATAATCAGGTCGTCGAGTGCTTCGTTGGGGATGGAGATTTCGCCTTTGACCAAATCCGTCCATTTCGTAACGCCGTCCAAAGGCGTTTTGAAGCGGACGACGGGTTGAACGTCGGCAGGGATTTCGGGCAGAGTTTTGCCTTCTTCCGGACGCCAACGGCGATCGTACGTCGCCGTGCCTTCTTTTTCTGCTTTCTCGCGCATGGCTTCCAGCTCTTCTTTGCTGCAATAGCAGTAGTAGGCATGGCCTTTTTCTAAAAGTTCGGCGATGACTTCTTTATAGCGGTCGAAACGGCGGGTTTGGTACACGACGTTGTCGGCGTTGTCGTAGTTCAGGCCGACCCATTTCATGCCGTCGAGGATGATGTTGACGGATTCGGCAGTAGAGCGCGCCAAGTCGGTATCTTCGATACGCAATAGGAACTCGCCTTTATGATGGCGGGCAAACGCCCATGAAAACAAGGCGGTGCGTACGCCGCCGATGTGCAGGTAGCCGGTGGGGCTGGGGGCGAAACGGGTTTTGACGGTCATGATGGCTCCAAAGTCTTTTAAAACAGGTATTTTACTTTTTCGGCAAAGTTTAAACAATGTACGGCCGTCTGAAAATAATGTCAGCGCAGAAGGACCGTCTGGGAACTTTTCTACTGAAAACAAGACAAATGATAATTATTTCTTTGAAAGTATCCGCTCATGAACAAACGCGCTTTATTTACCGCCCTCGCCCTCCTGCCCCTTTTTGCCCAAGCCGAAATCAAAACTATCAAAGACGTATTGGGACGCGAAGTCAAAGTCGATGTCCCTGTCAAACGCGCGGTTTTGGCGTTTTACTATCCCGACTATATCGCGGTAACGGGCGCGGACAAATTTAAAAACGTCATCGGCATTTCGCGTGAGTTTTGGGAGAAATTCAATCCCGGCAGCTGGGCGATGTTCAAACAGAAGCTGCCTACGCTGCAAAACATTGCGGACATCGGCAACATCAGCACCGGCACGTTTTCACTGGAGAAAACGCTCGCGCTCAAGCCGGACGTATTGATTCTGGCCGACTGGCAGTATAAGGCCATCGCCACCCATCTGCCGCGCATTAAAGCGGCAGGCATACCCGTCGTCGTGGTCGATTTCAACGCCGAAACCGTCGCGCGGCACACGCGCAGTGCGGAAATTTTCGGCGAACTCAACGGTACGCAGGCGCGCGCCCAAAAAATTGCCGCCGAATACGCCCGAGGCATTGCCGATATCCAAAAACGCGTCGCGCGCGCCAAGCAGTCCAAACCGAAAATCTATATCGAGTTCGGCGACAAAGGCCCGTCCGAATACAGCTACACCTTCGGCAAAGATATGTGGGGCGCGATTGCCGACACAGCAGGCGGCAACAATATCGCCGCGCCTTACGTTAAAAACTGGGGACCGGTAAACCCTGAAAAATTCCTGACGGCCAAACCCGACGTCATCGTCATTTCGGGGACGGAAAACGGCCATAAAGACAAGCCTGACATTATGGCGATGGGCATAGGCATCAGCCAGGCCGATGCGCAACGCCGACTGGCCGGATTTGTCAAACGCAAAGGCTGGGCAGACATTCCTGCCGTCAAAAACAAACGCGTTTACGGCATCTACCACACCGCCTCCCGCTCGCTCACCGATTTGGCCAGCGCGCAATTTATCGCCAAAACCCTGTATCCGCAGCAGTTTGCCGACATAGACCCAAACAAGACCTATCTGGACTTCTACCGCAAATACCTGCCCGTCGTGCCGGACGGTACGTTTTACATCCGATTGAAATAGCGGCTGCAAAAATCATAGGCTCAGGCCGTCTGAAGATTCAGACGGCCTGAGCATGCTATGCCGATAAAGATTTAATGAGTATAATTACTGTTCTTTCAACAAAATTACTGAGTACATAATGAACGGACAAAACCAAATCGGCCATCAACAGGCTCCAATTGTAAGCGTCAAAGAATGGTTGATAACAAACTTGATTATGATGATTCCGCTGGTCAATATAGTTATGATGCTTGTATGGGCATTCGGCTCAAACACCAATCCAAATAAAGCTAATTATTTCAAGGCTACCTTGATTCTGTTTGCCATCGTAATGGTAATTTATCTGGTACTGGCTGTAGTCTTTTTTGGCAGTGTAGCTGCAAATCAATATCAATAAGTAAGAATACATTTAGGCCGTCTGAAACCTAAAAGGCTTCAGACGGCCTTTTACATGGATTACCGAAAGCTCAAGCACCTATCCAATTCCAAACTGCATCGCTCCATTTGCCGATACGGTAGAGAAACAAAGAATAGCTCTCCTGCATCAGGAACTTGGCTTTCTTGTTGCGCTCGTCAAAGCGCGTGGTCGGGGTGGCGGAGAACTGTGCGTCTGACAAGCCCAAATCGGCGGCCATTTCTTCGGCGCGCGCCAAATGATACGGGTCGCTGACAACGATAATGCTACCGATGCCGTTGGCGTGCATGATGGGGACGATATTGCGCAGGTTTTCGTAAGTGTTGCGCGATGTGTTTTCAAACAGGATATTGTGCGCCGGTATGCCCTGCTTGAGCGCGTATCGGCGCCCCACTTCGGCTTCGGTCATAAATCCTTTTTTGGGCGTGCCGCCGGTGAAAATGATTTTGCCGACACGATGGCTTTGGTAGAGCGTGATGGCGTGGTTGATGCGCTCACGGAATACCGGCGACGGGCGTTTGTCCCACGCTGCCGCACCCAATACCACCGCCGCATCGGCATGAACGTCCTTCGGCAAGGTGTGCGAACCTGTCCGGTAAATCTGCCATGTGCCGCTCAAAAAAATACCGCACACCAGCAAAACGCTCAAAGCAAGGCCGCGAAACAGGTAATATCGCAGGCCATTGCGGCTTTTAAGCAGGGAAATCATCTTCAGACGGCCTTATCCAACCCTATCAGCCGAGTAGGGCGGCAATGTTTTCCAACGGACGGCCGATGGCTGCACGCGTAGGCGTTACCAAAACGGGGCGCTCAAGCAGGGCAGGGTGTTCGGCGATTGCCTGAAGCAGGGCGGCATTGTCCAAATCGGGATTGTCCAAACCCAATTCTTTGTACAAATCGTCTTTCGTGCGCATCATGCCGCGCACCGATTCGATGCCGAGTTTGGCAAACATATCCTGCAAAGTCGCCAAATCAGGCGCGGTATCCAGATATTTGACCACGTCGGCGGCAACGCCTTTTTCTTCGAGCAAAGCCAGCGCGGCACGCGATTTGCTGCAACGCGGGTTGTGATAAAGTGTGAATTCAGACGGCATGAAAGTCTCCGTATTATTGCAAAATCATTCAA
>NZ_JBQCWY010000060.1:0-11691 GCF_051956955.1 Neisseria sp. P0021.S005
AACAGAATTTTAAACTCTCCTGTCCAGACCAAGATATTTTGAATTTAGCCTGTATAGGTCATGTACACTGGCTTTCAGAAAACTTTAACTGGATACATTGGCATCAAAAATACAGTGAATTAATCGACAATCCCAACAATATCCGCTTAGTCCATTTTGTTGGTCATATCAAACCGTGGCATCAATTAGGCTTCCACCCTGCATATGATCAATATTTTAAGAATTCCCCATGGAATAACGGATATCTAGAACAACCTCTATCAACTTGGTTGCCCTTTCCAAATCCTAAAAGGAAATTTAGACAAGCAGCCAAACGGCTTTGGAAACAAGGACAAAAAAAGCAAGCATGGGCATACTACAGAGAATATTTATTACGAAGAATCAACAAACGACGGTATCAAGCACCCTCCCCAGGTAAATAAGGCCGTCTGAAACCATTTTTCCAATCGCAATTAAGGAATAAAACATGAGTACACAAGATTTAAGCGGCAAAATCGCTTTGGTAACCGGCGCATCGCGCGGTATTGGTGCGGCAATTGCCGATACTTTGGCTGCGGCCGGTGCAAAAGTTATCGGCACTGCCACTAGTGAGAGTGGCGCGGTTGCAATCGGCGAACGCTTGGCACAATGGGGTGGCGAAGGCCGTGCATTAAATTCTGCCGAACCTGAAACCATCGAAAATCTAATTGCCGACATCGAAAAAGAATTCGGCAAACTGGATATTCTGGTCAACAACGCCGGCATTACCCGCGACAACCTCCTAATGCGCATGAAAGAGGAAGAGTGGGACGACATCATGCAGGTCAACCTCAAATCTGTCTTCCGCGCCTCTAAAGCCGTATTGCGCGGCATGATGAAACAGCGTGCCGGCCGCATCATCAACATCACATCCGTTGTCGGCGTGATGGGCAATGCCGGCCAAACCAACTATGCAGCCGCAAAAGCAGGCTTAATCGGCTTCTCCAAATCTATGGCGCGTGAAGTCGGCAGCCGTGGCATTACCGTCAACTGCGTTGCCCCCGGCTTTATCGACACCGATATGACCCGCGCCCTACCGGAAGAAACCCGCAAAACCTTTGAAGCGCAAACTTCTTTGGGCAAATTCGGTGAAGCACAAGATATTGCCGATGCAGTCTTGTTCTTGGCTTCTGATCAGGCAAAATACATTACCGGTCAGACACTTCATGTCAACGGCGGCATGTTGATGCCTTAAACCATTTATTTAAAGGCCGTCTGAATATTTCAGACGGCCTTTTTTGTCAATCAAAACACTACTTTACATTCTATCTTGATATAATCTTAATAATCCGTTAGATAACGCTCGAAACAGTAAGTCCAAATAAGCATGATACGGGAAATCAAATCGCAGAAATGAAGTTCATTCTGTGCGTTTTTATTTGGGTTTGCTGTCGGTTTTCGACGTGTTTCAGACGGCCTATATAACAATAGCTACTCTTAACGAAAGGCCGCCCACTCTATGCACGAATTCTCCCTCGGACCCATTGTCATTGTCTTGTTGGTTTCCGTCATTACAGTTATCTGCTGTCGCAAGTTCAACATTCCTTCCATGCTCGGTTATCTTTTGGTCGGTTTTATTGCCGGTCCGGGTATGTTCAAACTGATTCCGCAAAGCCATGCCACCGACTATTTGGGCGAAATAGGCATTGTATTCTTGATGTTCAGCATCGGTCTCGAATTCTCCCTGCCCAAACTCAAAGCCATGCGCCGTCTCGTATTCGGCTTGGGCGGTTTGCAAGTCATCATTACCATGCTCTCGATTATGGGCATTTTGATGGCAATGGGCACGCCGTTTAACTGGGCGTTTGCCACTGCGGGCGCACTGACCATGTCGTCCACCGCCATCGTCAGCCGCATTCTGTCGGAGAAAACCGAGCTGGGTCAGCCACATGGACAAATGGCCATGGGTGTTTTGCTGATGCAAGATATTGCCGTGGTACCGCTGATGATTCTGATTCCGGCACTTGCTGGCGGCAGCGAAGGCAACTTGTGGGTAGAACTGGGCTTGGCCGGTTTGAAAATGTTGCTGACCTTGGGCATTTTGTTTGTTGTCGGCAGCCGTGTGATGTCGCGCTGGTTCAGACTGGTTGCCAAACGCAAATCGTCCGAACTCTTTATGATCAACGTTTTGCTGGTTACTTTGGGCGTGGCCTATCTGACGGAGCTTGAAGGCCTGTCTATGGCATTGGGCGCATTCGTTGCCGGTATGCTGCTTTCCGAAACCGAATACCGTATTCAGGTGGAAGACGACATCCGTCCATTCCGCGATATCCTGCTGGGCTTCTTCTTCATTACCGTCGGTATGAAGCTGGATATTCAGGCGCTGATCGGCAACTGGCAGCAAATCCTGATTTTGTTGGCAATCCTGTTGGTCTTGAAAGCACTGGTCGTCTTCATCATCGCTTTGCGCATGAAAAACCCTACGAGCGACAGCCTCAAGAGTGCGCTTTATTTGGCACAAGGCGGCGAGTTCGGTTTCGTGATGCTGGCTATTTCCAGCAAAATCAATATGGTTTCGCCCGAATTGGAACAAGCAGCCACTGCAGCCGTCTTGCTCTCCATGATTGCCGCACCATTCATTTTGGGCAGCAGCGATGCCATCGTCAGCCGCTTTGTTAAATCCGACTGGGACATGAAAGCCTTGGACTTGCACTCCATGCTGGTGGAAACCATGAGCAAATCCGAACACGTCCTAATTATCGGTTTCGGACGCGGCGGTCAATCGGTTGCCCGTGTATTGGCGCAAGAAGGCATCCCCTACTTTGCCCTTGACTTGGATATTGCCCGCGTACAAGTGGCACGCAACGCAGGCGAACCGGTTTCCTTTGGCGATGCCAAACGCCGTGAAGTCTTGGAAGCCGCCGGCTTGGGACGTGCCAAAATGGTGGTCATCACGCTGAACAATATGCATGAAACCCAACATGTTCTCGGCAACATCATGTCCATGCATCCGAGCATGCCGGTTTATGTTCGCGCCACCAATGACGATTACGTTAAAACCTTTACCGAAATGGGTGCTGAAGAAACCGTCTCCGATACCAAAGAAACCAGCCTGGTGCTGGCAAGCTATGCCATGTTGGGCCACGGCCTTTCCTACAACCATGTTTATCAAACCATAACCCACATCCGTCACAGCCGCTATGCATCTTTGCAAGACTTGTTTGTCGGCAGTGATGATGACAGCTTCTCCGACGAAGACAGCAAGGCCGTCTGCCGCCATGCCTTCCCATTGCAAGGCGAGGCACATGCCATCGGTAAAACCATCCGTGAATTGCCCTTGACCGCCCATCATCTGAAACTATTGTTTATCCGCCGCAATACCGGAAAAATCCAAGACCTTGACCCTGATTTCGTTCTGGAAACCGGCGACATTTTGGTTGTCGCAGGCAAACAGGAAGAAATTATTTCCTTTGAAAACTGGTGCTTGCAGGGAGACATCTAATTATCGGCAAATAAATCTTGCGCGCATCAGGATTTTTTGGTTTAATAACGTCTTCGCAATTTTGCGCATGGGTGATTAGCTCAGTTGGTAGAGCGTCTGCCTTACAAGCAGAATGTCGGCGGTTCGACTCCGTCATCACCCACCAAGTTTCTTTTTCATTGTCTTTGACAGTGGATGCGCGGTGGTAGCTCAGTTGGTTAGAGTACCGGCCTGTCACGCCGGGGGTCGCGGGTTCGAGCCCCGTCCGCCGCGCCATTATTTAAAAATACTGATTCTTCAGTATCTCCCTTTTTTGGGTGATTAGCTCAGTTGGTAGAGCGTCTGCCTTACAAGCAGAATGTCGGCGGTTCGACTCCGTCATCACCCACCACTTTACTTTTCATTGTCCCTGACAATGGATGCGCGGTGGTAGCTCAGTTGGTTAGAGTACCGGCCTGTCACGCCGGGGGTCGCGGGTTCGAGCCCCGTCCGCCGCGCCATCAAGTTAAAAATAAAAAATACCGGTTTTTACCGGTATTTTTTTCGTCTGTACCTTATGCCTTTTCGTAAAAAGTCCGATTATTTAGACAAGAGAAGGTGGGAATAAAACTTAAAACATACGTCTTAAATACCGAAGATAAAACCATCTTTCTCAAGCGGATTTACACCAAACGCTTATCCATTAAATCCCTAAATTATCCTTCAAAATAGACATAAATACTTGTCCTTCTTACACAAAGGCCGTCTGAAAACGTCAATACATTTTCAGACGGCCTTTTTTAGCTTATCAAGCCTGATACCTAATCATGCAGGAAGCCTTAGCATCAATCCAATGTTCGCCACCGGGCTGAACAATTTTAGACACCAGCTTATCCAAGTCGCGTAAATAATCGGTTGACTTTTGGCTGTTGATAATGACGACAACCAACAACGGCTTTTCGCCCAACCAATACCCAGCCAGTGCGCGGACATCTTTGAGTGTACCGGTTTTGAGGCGCAGGTTTTCACCGGGCTGTTTCAAGCGTGTTTTAAGCGTGCCGTCTTTACCGGCAATCGGCAGCGTACTGATAAACTCGTTTTTAAACGGGCTGAAGTAGGCTTTTTCCAACATTTGCGCCATCATTCGCGCATTGAGCCGTTCTACGCGGGACAGGCCTGAGCCGTTTTCCAACACCAGCCCTTCCGTATTGATACCGGCAACCGCCAGCTCACTTTTTACGATAGACGCGGCCTTGGCCTGCGCCTGCTTGTAATCAGATATATGTCCGGCAAATTTAAGGAAAACCGAACGGGCAATCAGATTATTGGAATGCTTGTTCATATCGGTGAGGATATCGGCAAGCGGTTTGGATTGATGACTCGCCAACACATGCGCGTCATGAGGCGCAGCACCTGTCGTCAGGCCGTCTGAAATCGTGCCGTCTTGTTGGCGCCATTGGTTGACAAAACTTTTGCCGACAAATTCTTTCATGCTATACATATTCAGATACAGCTCTTTGCCCAAGCAGCTTTCCGGCAGCTTGCCCGATACGGTCAGCGTATTGTTTTTATAGGAAGTCTTCATGTGGTTTTTTAAAACACTGCACTTCCCTTCTTTATTCTCAAGTGTCAATTTGTTTTGAATGTTCAGATTCGGAAGCGGCGGATTGGTACGGATGACCAAGCTTCCGTCTTCTTCTTTTTCAGCACGCAGTTCAACGGTTTTATACCCCAACATATTAGGATCGGGCGGCGTCATAAAGCTTTCGGCAGAATCGGAAGCAAAATCATCCGGATTCTTCACATCGCCCCACAGGCTGCGGTCGAGTATCAGATGTCCGTCAATATGGCGTATGCCCTTATCGCGCATCTGTTGCTGCATTTGCACCAGATCATGCTGGTCAAACACAGGATCGCCGCTCCCCACCCAATACACATTGCCTTTCAACGTATCGCCTTTGATTGGGCCGTTGGTTTTAAACTCAGTTTTCCAACGATAATCACCGCCCAACATACGAAACGCGGTAAACGCCGTTACCAGCTTCATGGTCGAAGCAGGATTGCGCAATTCATTGGCACGGTGTTCGGCAATCACGTTGCCGCTGTCCAATTCCTGCACATAAACAGAAATCTCATTTTCAGGAATACGCCCGAAATCCAAAGCCCATGACGGACAAACCGCCATCATCAGGCCGATTGATAAAATACATTTTAACTTCATTGTGTTACAAAATCTTATAAATTCTTACGAGGTGCTTAGGCCGTCTGAACGTTTCAGACGGCCTTTTTCTTTATTTCTGATGCGCTTTCAAACGTAAAGCAAACATGACGACCACAACACCGACAACCAAAGCGCAACCCATCGCCAAATGGATACCGTCCAGCATTGCCTGTTGCGGCATATCTGCGCTGGAAAGTTTCTCGCCGATATTGGTCGCACCAACAAAAAACGCCGCGCCGATGGCACCGGCAATCGGGTTGATGGTGGTCAGAATCGCCGCACCGTGCGGATTGAGCATTTTCGGCAACGCGTTCAGACCATGGGTTTCGCCGGTTACACAAGCAGACACGGAAAGCGCCAACAGCGTAAACATCGCCGTCAACATCACCACTTGCGTATCAATCCGCAAAAACAGCCACAATACCGCCAACGACACCACCAGCATCACTGTTGCCGGCAAAACGACAAAGCGTCCGCCCTTTTTGTCCAACAATTTGCCGAACAAAGGCGCGGCAACCGCTTGGGCAATACTGGCAGGCATCAGGATCAGGCCAGTTGCCGTACCGGTCAGCATCAACACTTGCTGCGTGTACATCGGCACCATCAGTTCCAAGCCCAAAAACAGGAATATCGCACCGGCCAAAATCACAACGCAATATCTGAACTGTTTGTATTCAAACGCACGAAGGTTCAACAACGGCGTAGCCAAACGGAACTGCCGGCGCGCAAACCACCCCACCAGTACAACGGAAGCAGCAAAGAGCAGGATAAATTCCAGCAGCGGCATATGGGCAAAATTACTGCTCGCATAAACCAACCCGCCGAAGCCCACAATCGACAGCACAGCCGACAACATATCAATTTTCGGACGGCTGATGTTGCTCAAATTGACCGTTAAATATTTGCCCGCCAGCACCATCGCCGCCAACATAAACGGCGCGGTAAAACCGAACAGCACGCGCCAATGCGTATGGTCGATGATGATGCCCGACAGCGTCGGCCCCATTGCAGGCGCGGCGGTAAACATCATGGTAATCACACCCATCGCCGTTCCGCGCCTGTTGGGAGGGAAAATCGACAACACACCGTTAAACAGAAGCGGGACAAAAAACGCGGCAGACACTGCCTGCACCATCCGACCGACCACCAATACGCCAAACGTCGGTGCAAACACGCAAATCAGCGATCCTGCTAAAAACGTTGCCTGCGTAAACAGCACCATTTTGCGCGTTTCAAACCATTGAATCACGCCTGCCGTAATCGGCGTAAATGCCCCCATGACCAGCAAAAAGCCCGTTGTCAGCCATTGAACCGTGGTCTTATCGACACCAAAATCCTTCATAATCGGCGTAAGCGCGACATTCAACAGCGTGTCGTTGAGATAGCCGAAAAATGCGCCGATGAATAAGGTGGCGACAATGGTTTTAGCAGGAAAGTCGGTATCGTCGGCGTAGTATTCGTGTGCCGTTTCACCCTCTTGCGAATCAGAAGCGTGCATAATAATTTGAAATATCAGCGAAACCGTTATTTTAGCATAAACCATTTTGACAGGCCGTCTGAAACCTTGACCGCTTCTCCAGATAACACTAAAATTTAGAATTGTTTTCATTTTTATTATTAAACAGGAGAAAAACATGTCAAAGAAAGTCAGCATCTTGGTCGGCAGCCTGCGTAAAGGCTCGTTCGCACGAAAAGTCGCACAAAACGTCATTCCCATGTTCCCCGAAGGCTACGAAGCGCAAATCGTCGAAATCGGCCATTTACCTTTATACAACTTCGACTACGACGATCCTGCCGTTACCGACTTCCCCACTCCATCCAGCTATACCGAGTTCCGTGAAACCATCAAAGCCTCTGCCGGCGTATTGTTCGTGACTTCCGAAAACAACCGTACCGTACCGGCCTGCCTGAAAAACGCCATCGACATCGGCTCCAAACCCAATGCCGATGTTGCCTGGAAAAAAACACCTGCCGGCATCATCAGTCATTCTGTCGGCAAAATGGGCGGTTATAGCGCGCAAAAAAATCTGCGCCTTGCCCTTTCGTATTTCGATATGCCATTGACCGGCCAACCGGAAGTGTTCCTCGGCAACTCGCCTACCCTGTTTGACGACAACGGCCAGCTCATCGAATCCGCGCGCGGCTTTGTTCAAGGCTATATCGACCAATTGGTTGCCTTGATTGAGAAAAACCCTAAATAATCGGGATTGAAGTATACAGGCCGTCTGAAAAACGAAATTTCAGACGGCCTCATCTTTTACAAAAAATCAGTTTTTAGACAGCTCCTAAATTTTTACTAATTGAGTGCGGTTATAATCACTGTCCACCCATCCTCACGGAGAACTTCCATGCGCGTATTATTGGTTGAAGACGATGCCATGATTGCCCAAGCCGTCAGTGCCAACCTGAAAGACACCGGCTACGCTGTCGATTGGGTCAGCCGCGGTTCGGAAGTTGCCGCAGCAGTGGCGGCGCAGGCATACGATTTGCTGCTTTTGGATTTGGGTTTGCCCGGCAAAGACGGTTTGGACGTATTGGCGCAAATCCGCAACGGCGGCTGTACCGTTCCCGTCTTAATCGTGACCGCGCGCGATGATTTGCACAGCCGCCTCAACGGCCTAGACGGCGGCGCAGACGACTACATCGTCAAACCCTTCGACATGGCGGAGCTGCAAGCCCGTATGCGCGCCGTATTGCGCCGACACGGCGGACAGGCGCAAACGCTGCTGAGCAACGGCATTATCACACTCAACCCCTCCACCCATCAGGCGGAAGTGGTCGGGCAGGAACAGGCCATCATGCTCAGCAACAAAGAATTTGCCGTCCTCCAAGCCCTACTGCTGCGTCCGGGCATGATTCTGTCGCGCAGTGATTTAGAAGACAAAATCTACGGCTGGGGCGAAGAAGTCGAAAGCAACGCCGTTGACTTCCTAATTCACGCCTTACGCAAAAAACTCGGCAAAGAAGCGATTCAAAACGTCCGCGGGGTCGGCTGGCTGGTTGCACAAAACAACCAGGCCGTCTGAAAAACCACAACAATATCAACACACAAACCATGCAACGCCTTATCCACACCATCAAACAATCCCTGCAAGTCCGGATCAGCCTCGCCCTGATCTGCATGCTCCTACCCCTCTCCATTCTTGCAGGCATATTTTCATATTACGATACTTATCACGAGACCCAAGAGGTTCAAGACGATCTGTTGCGCCAAGTCGCGAACTATCTCGACCCGAGCGATGCCGATGACGAGAAACACTCTCTCGACAACGACAACAAGATTTCCGTTCAATTTCCCAATACGCCCAACCCCATTGTCAGCCTGCCTGAAAAGATTTCAGACGGCCTGCACACCATTCAGGCCGATGACGATGACGATTACTACCGCGTTTATACCCGCGACACCAAGCAAGGCCGCATCGCCGTCATGCAGGAAAGCGACTACCGCGAAGAGCTGGCCGAAATGGCCGCCGTACAGAGCATCCTCCCCATGCTCCTCGCCCTACCCCTGATTATCCTGCTCACCGTCTGGATTACCCACCGCGCCATGCGTTCCGTCAAAACCCTGTCCAACGATTTGGAACAGCGCAAAATCAACGACCTCTCGCCTATGGACACGCAAGACATTCCCAGCGAAATCCAAGGCTTTGTCGTCGCCATCAACAACCTGTTGCAACGTACCGACGAAAACGTCCGCCAACAGCAACGCTTTATCGCCGATGCCGCACACGAATTGCGCAGCCCCATGACCGCCCTTTCCCTTCAGGCAGAGCGGCTCAACAATATGCAGCTGTCCGCCGAAGCGCGCGAGCAGTCCGCCCTGTTGCAACAAAGCATACAGCGCAACCGCCACCTGCTCGAGCAACTCCTTTCCCTCGCACGCGCCCAAGCGCCCGAAACCCAACGCCCTAAAACCTTGATCAGCCTGCAAAACCAGTTCCGCCGTGTCTTGCAGGAACTCATGCCGCTGGCGCTGGCCAAAGGTCAAGACATCGGCGTCGCCGTTGAAAACGACTGCCAAATCCACGCCGATGACACCGAAATCTACACCCTCATCAAAACCTTTACCGACAACGCCATCCGCTATACTCCCAAAGGCGGCCGCATCGATTTGGGCTTTGACGAAACCGCCGAATACCTCAACATCTGGGTGGAAGACAACGGCCCCGGCATTCCCCCAAGCGAACGCCAACGCGTTATCGACCCTTTCTACCGTATTCTCGGCACCGAACAACAAGGCACCGGACTTGGCCTGTCCATCGCAGACACCATTGTCAAACGCCATCAAGGCCGTCTGAAACTGGCCGACAGCCGACGCTTTGACAGCGGCTTGTTGATTATTGCCGAGTTGGATAAAAAGATGCTTTAAATAATTGACCCGCCCAAATTGGTTTATCTAGCTTTAATCCGATAAATGAAAACGTTTTAAAACCAAAGGCCGTCTGAAAATGACTTTCAGACGGCCTTTTTATATTTTGAAGCAAACCTACTTCATTCCTCACAAATACGGTTGCAAGGTTTGGCGGAGGATTTCCATATCGGTAATTTCGGTAATATTGGCTTTGCCCAAGTATTCCAAACCGACAAAACGCATGATGCCGCTGCTGACTTTTTTGTCGTGGCTCATGTGTTCAATCCATTTTTCAAAGGAGAAAACGGGCGGCGCAGACGGGAGGGAAGCGGCTTCCATTAAAGCGGCAATGCGGTCGGTGTCGGCCTGTCGGGTTTTGCCCAAGATTTGCGACAAACGGGAAGCGAGGACGCAACCGGCGGCAACGGCTTCTCCGTGCAGCCATACGCCGTAGCCCATTTCGGCTTCGATGGCATGGCCGAAAGTGTGGCCGAGATTAAGCCATGCGCGGATGCCCTGCTCGGTTTCGTCTTGGGCAACAATATCGGCCTTCATTTTGCAGCAATGGTAAACGGCTTCCGCCATTTTTTCTTGATGTTGCGCCATCAGGTCGGCCATATTTTCTTCCAACCAGGCAAAAAATTCGGCATCGCCCAATGCGCCGTATTTGATGACTTCGGCCATGCCTGCGGAAAGTTCGCGTTGCGGCAGCGTTTGCAAGGCGGTCAAATCGGCCAAAACGGCTTGCGGCTGGTAAAACGCGCCAATCATGTTTTTACCGAGCGGATGGTTGATGGCGGTTTTACCGCCGACCGAGGAATCGACCTGGCTGAGCAATGTGGTCGGTACTTGGATAAAAGGTGCGCCACGCTGATAAGTCGCCGCGGCAAAACCGACCATATCGCCTATCACGCCGCCGCCCAAAGCGATTAAAGTGGTTTTGCGTTCGGCACGGTTTTGCATCAGGCCATCGTAAATCAGGTTGAGCGTCTGCCAGTTTTTATATTCTTCGCCGTCGGGAAGGATAATGCTGAAATGCGGCACGCCCAGTCTGTCTAAGGCCGTCTGAAGCTGTTTGAGATAAAGCGGCGCAACGGTTTCGTTGGTAATAATGGCTGCTTTTTTACCTAGATAGGGCTGAAGCAGCATATCGGCCTGCTCAATCAGCTTATGCCCGATAAAGATGGGGTATTGATGGGACGGGGTTTGGACAGTCAGTGTGCGCATAGTATTCCTTTGCAAAGCGTATTTATTCGCCTAAAGCCTGTATCAGGCGTTTGAGCGTTTTGTGACAGCTGTCGGATTCGATGACGAGATGGGCGGTTTGACGGTACAGCATATCGCGTTGGTCATACAGCTCTTGCAGTTTGCCCAAAGGATTGGCAACTTGCAACAGCGGCCGGTTGCTGTCGTAACGGGTACGCTCCAGCAAGGTTTCGGGGCTGGCATGCAAATAAACAACCGTGCCGTTTTGGCACAAAATCTGTCTGTTTTCACTGCGTAATACGGAGCCGCCACCGGTCGATAAAACGATGTTGCGCCGGGAAGCGAGCTTCTTCAGCATATTGGTTTCACGGTTGCGGAAGCCTTCCTCCCCTTCCATCTCAAAAATGGTCGGAATGGATACGCCCGAAGAAGCGCAGATTTCGTAGTCGCTGTCGTAAAACGGGCATTCAAACATTTGGGCAAGCTGCTTGCCCA
>NZ_JBQCWY010000061.1:0-11631 GCF_051956955.1 Neisseria sp. P0021.S005
TTCGGCGAACCTTGAACGATTTTATCGCTGTACACCAAATAAGCGAAAGACTTACGTTTCGGATCGTAGTAGCGGATAATCTGTTGGCTCTTAAATGCTATGCTGGCACTGCGTTTGAACACTTGTCGCGGTTTCAAAACCGCAGCCTCGTTATAACGGATGACTTCCGCACTTTGCACACAGGAAACGGATGCGTCGCTGGCATCTTCTTCCAGATTGACCGTTTCTTTCAAACCGCCTTTTTTTGCGTACGAAATATAACAGGCAATCCCCTGCACATCAGGATCGTCAAAACCTTCCACTTCAATACGGTCGTTTTTACCCAGCATATGAAACACCGTACTGGCGCGTCCGATTTTATCGGTATTGTCACCGCAAGCCGCCAAAACCATGGCGCCCAACACTACTAATAAATATTTTTTCATAATATCCTGTCGATGCAGACTGTCAGTTTCCAGGCAGACTAAACCCCGTCCGCCCACTCTATCGTTACTATATAAGACCGTTCGTCCATATTGCAACCCGATATTATTTTCAGACGGCCTGACAGACAGTATAATCCGTCCTATTGTTCCTACTTTGATAGCAAGATCGAACCATGCGTTACAAACCCCTCATTCTCGCCCTGTTGCTCAGCTTCTCCCTGCCAACCTATGCTGCCAAAGACGCGCCGAAAGAAAAAGCGAC
The DNA here is from genome assembly GCF_051956955.1 of Neisseria sp. P0021.S005. NCBI lineage: Bacteria > Pseudomonadati > Pseudomonadota > Betaproteobacteria > Neisseriales > Neisseriaceae > Neisseria > Neisseria sp. P0021.S005. The sequence goes on from NZ_JBQCWY010000061.1 coordinate 688, forward strand.
CGCCGTCAAAAAAGCTGCGCCCGTGAAAAAAGAGAAAGAAGCCGCCAAGGCAGATGTCAAAAAAGAAACCCCAAAAAAACAAGCCGTAAAAGAAAAAGAGGAAGGCAAAAAAGCGGTTAAAGCCAAAGTATCCAAAGAGAAGGACACCGCCGACAAAAACGAACGCGCTTCAGACAAAAACAAACCGGCTAAAGCCACCGAGGCCGCGGCTGACAATAAAAAGGCCAACCGCAAAGCAGAAGAGCCTAAAGAAACAGCCAAAGACAAAAAAGCTGCAGCCGCAAAATCCGGCAAAGCCAAAGAACAAGACAAGAAACCTGTTGAAGATAAAAAAGACAGCAAAGCCAAAGAACCCGTAAAAAAAGCAGACCCTAAGGAAACCAAAGCCAAAGAGCCTGCTAAAAAAGTAGCTGAAGATAAAAAAGACGGCAAAAAAACCAAAGAGCCCGTAAAAAAAGCATCCGAAGACAAAAAGGCCGAAGCTAAAGAGTCCGCCAAAAAAGCTGTCGAAGACAAAAAAGACGCTAAAAAAGACACAAAAGCCAAAGAGCAAAACAAAAAAGCCGAGCCTAAAGTTGAGCCTAAAGTCGCTTCTTCAGCCGACAACGATTTCAAAGCAGCCGTAACTGCCGCCGCCAACGATATGGAAACCAAGAAATCCTTTGCCAAACGCAATGAGGGTTTCATTATCCATGTCAATGCCACGCTCAAACAGCTGCAACAAACACGCAACAACCTCTCCGGCATCAACCGCAAACAACGCGACGCTTGGGAAAAATTCCAAAAACTCAATGCCGATGCCAACCAGTTAAAAGCCGAAGTTTCCAACACACGCGCCCAAATTTCGCGCTTTGTGTCCGGCAACTATAAAAACAGTCAGCCCAACGCGGTCGCCCTCTTTCTGAAAAACGCCGATGCCGGTCAAAAAACCCGCTTCCTGCGTTACACACGTTATATCAACAACGCCAACGACCAAGTTATGAGAGACTTGGAAAAACAACAGAAAGAGCTGGCGGCGCAAGAACAAAAAATCAACAATGAATTGGCTTACCTGAAAAAACTGCAAGCCAATATCCAAGCTTCGTTGCGTCAACAAGGCGTGACCAATACCGCCGAACAAGCCGAAAGCCGCCGTCAAAACGCGCAAATGGCCAAAGAAGCGCAAAAGAAAATCAACCACAGAGAAAACGAGCAGCGCCTCAATAATCTCTTGAAAGATTTGGAAAAACGCAAAGCCGAGCAACGCAAAGCCGAAGCCGAAGCGCGTAAAAAAGCCGCCGAAGCCCGTTTGGCCGCCGCTGAAAAAGCACGCAAAGAGCAGGCTGCCGCCCAACAAAAAGCCGAAGCCGAACGCGCCGCCATGTCTACGCTGACTGACGAAGACATGAAACTGCAAGCCCCGAACACCCAAGGCTTGACCGTCAGCAACGCCAACAGCTTCAGCCGTATGCAAGGCCGTCTGAAAAAACCAGTTAACGGTACATTGGCAGGCCTGTTCGGTCAAGACCGCGGCGATGGCGAAGTTTGGAAAGGCGTGTTCTACAATACCATTCCTGCTCCGGTCAGCAGCATTGCCTCAGGCACGGTTACTTTTGCCGGCGAGCTTGAAGGCTACGGCAAAGTAGTCGTCCTCGACCACGGCGACGGCTATGTCAGCATTTACTCCGGCCTGAACGAAATCGACATCTCCCAAAACTACGCCGTCAATGCCGGCAGCAAAATCGGCACCAGCGGCACTTTGCCGTCGGGCGAAACCGGCCTTTACCTTGAAGTCCGCTACAACGGACAAGTCATGAATCCGCTTTCATGGATTAACTGATGTTTCAGACGGCCTGAGTGAATTTTCCCCTTCAGGCCGTCTGAATTTTCATCATAAACTACAATAAAACACGATTTTCACGCCTGTTCAGCACATTAAACAACAAACTTTTACCTTAAACTTATTGTTCCAAGCGTTTAAATCACATAAAGTCAACGGGTTCAGAGAAAACAAAAACCACTTTGCTTACCGTACACAAAAAGAAAGTCAAACGAATGTCAACAAAATCTACTTTAAAAAAAGTTGCAATCTACACTCTCGGCGCATTTAGCGGCATCGCCCTCAGTCTGAGTGTACAAAGTTTTGCCGCCGAAAAAGACAAAAAAGACAACGAGGCCCTGCCCGTGCAAACCATCCGCACCATGGCAGAAGTGTACGGCCAAATCAAAGCCAACTATTACCAAGACAAACCCGATGCCGAGCTTTTTGAAGGCGCAATGAAAGGCATGGTGTCCGATCTCGATCCGCATTCCGAGTATATGGACAAAAAAGGCTATGCCGAAATGAAAGAATCTACCAGCGGCGAATTCGGCGGCCTGGGCATGGAAATCGGACAAGAAGACGGCTTCGTCAAAGTCGTTGCCCCGATTGAAGACACTCCGGCAGAACGCGCCGGCGTAAAAAGTGGCGACTTCATCGTCAAAATCGACAATACCTCTACGCGCGGCCTGACCGTCAGCGAAGCCGTCAAAAAAATGCGCGGCAAACCGGGTACCAAAATCACCCTGACCCTTTCACGCAAAAATGCCGACAAACCCATCGTCGTCAACCTGACCCGCGCCATCATCAAAGTCAAAAGCGTGCGCCATCATCTGCTTGAAAAAGACTACGGCTACATCCGCGTCTCCCAATTCCAAGAGCGCACTGTTGCCGCACTCAACGAAGCTGCGCAAGCCCTTGTCAAAGAAAACAAAGGTCCGCTCAAAGGCATCATCCTCGACTTGCGCGACGACCCGGGCGGCCTGCTCAACGGTGCAGTCGGCGTATCCGCAGCCTTCCTGCAACCTGACGTAACCGTTGTCAGCACCAAAGGCCGCAACAAAAAAGAAGGCATGGTACTCAAAGCAACTGCCGAAGACTACATCACCACCAGCGGCAAAGACCCGTTGGCAGGATTGCCTGCCGAGCTGAAAACCATTCCTATGACCGTCCTGATTAACGCAGGCTCGGCCTCCGCTTCCGAAATCGTTGCCGGTGCATTGCAAGACCACAAACGCGCCGTCGTCGTCGGCACACAAAGTTTCGGCAAAGGCTCAGTACAGACCCTGATTCCGCTTTCCGGCGGCAGCGCAGTTAAACTGACCACCGCCCTTTACTACACACCAAACGACCGCTCGATTCAAGCGCAAGGCATTGTTCCTGACGTTGAAGTCAAAGACAAAGACCGCGCTTTTGAAAGCCGCGAAGCCGATTTGGTCGGCCATATCGGCAATCCGTTGGGCGGCCAAGACGTCAACAGCAGCACTGAAACGCCTGCCAACGCAGAAACCAAAGCCGATAAAGACAAGTCCAAAAAAGACAAAGACGAAGACATCTCCAGCCGCCGCATTCCAAATCCGGCCAAAGATGATCAACTCCGCAAAGCCTTGGACTTGGTGAAAAATCCAGCCGAATGGCAAAAATCTTTGGGTTTGGCAGCGAAAAAACCTGCTCCGAAAAAAGATGCGGATAAAGACAGCAAAAAATAAACCCATCTTTATCCGATAAAAGGCCGTCTGAAAACTTTCCATTTTCAGACGGCCTATAAACACCTCCCTACTCCAAGGTAAGAACAAACATGAACATTTCCAGACTCATCCTCCCCGCACTGACCAGCCTATTCCTCCTAAACTCCCCGGTATCATCGGCAGCCAAACCCGAACAAGCCTCTGAGATGTACATTGCCAACAAAATCACCAGTGAAAACCTACACGGCTTCTGGGGAAATGCAGTCGAAAACGAAGAAGGCGCTCTTATCAACACAACCATCTTTAACCCCGACAACACTGGCACAGACATCGCCATAATGAGTTTCAAAGCCACCAACAAAATCTTCACCATCAGACAGGACTTTAATTGGACATTTGACGAGAAAAAACAAGAAATCCACCAAACCGTAACTGACTATAAAACCTCCATCAACGGCAAAGAAGAACAAAACAAACAAAAAATAGGTGAAAAAAGTACCATAAAAGCCAGAATCCTCATCATCAAAGGCCTGCCCGGTATGTTGGAATTGACTGACAAAGCCAGTGGCAACCAAACCAGCTACTTTAAACAAGATCCGGATAAAATACTCAACCATCTTGAAAACAGCAAAAAAACACACCCATAATCTCAAGGCCGTCTGAAAACCTCCCTCACTTTTCAGACGGCCTTCCCACTAAAATACTGCGGAAACAAAACACCATGGCAAAAGCCCCCAAAACCATCTACCAATGTTCCGAATGCGGTGGTACTTCCCCAAAATGGCAGGGTAAATGCCCGCATTGCGGCGAGTGGAACACACTTCAGGAAAGCCTGGCCGCGCCCGAACCGAAAAACGCCCGCTTCCAATCTTGGGCGGCGGACACCTCGACCATCCAATCCCTCTCTGCCGTTACCGCGACCGAAGTGCCGCGTAATCCGACCGGCATGGGCGAGCTTGACCGCGTATTGGGCGGTGGTTTGGTCGATGGAGCGGTCATCCTGCTCGGCGGCGACCCCGGCATCGGCAAATCCACGCTGCTGTTACAAACCATTGCCAAAATGGCGCAAAGTCGCAAAGTGCTGTACATTTCCGGCGAGGAATCCGCCCAACAAGTCGCCCTGCGTGCGCAACGTTTGGAACTGCCCACCGAAGGCGTGAACCTGCTTGCCGAAATCCGCATGGAAGCGATTCAGACGGCCTTGAAACAGCATCAGCCCGCAGTCGTGGTCATTGATTCCATCCAAACTATGTATTCCGACCAAATCACTTCCGCCCCCGGCTCCGTGTCGCAGGTGCGCGAGTGTGCCGCCCAACTGACGCGCATGGCGAAACAAATGGGCATCGCCATGATACTGGTCGGACACGTTACCAAAGACGGCGCGATTGCCGGCCCGCGCGTATTGGAACACATGGTCGATACCGTGCTGTATTTCGAAGGCGACCAACATTCCAACTACCGCATGATACGTGCCATCAAAAACCGCTTCGGCGCGGCAAACGAATTGGGCGTATTCGCCATGACCGAAAACGGTTTGAGAGGCGTATCCAACCCGTCCGCCATCTTCCTTGCCAGCTACCGCGACGACACGCCCGGTTCGTGCGTTTTGGTCACACAGGAAGGCAGCCGCCCGCTTTTGGTCGAAATTCAGGCATTGGTCGATGACGCGCACGGCTTCACCCCCAAACGCCTCACAGTCGGCCTCGAACAAAACCGCCTCTCCATGTTGCTCGCCGTCCTAAACCGCCACGGCGGCATCGCCTGTTTCGACCAAGACGTGTTCCTCAATGCCGTCGGCGGCGTCAAAATCGGCGAACCCGCCGCCGACCTTGCCGTCATCCTCGCCATGCTCTCCAGCTTCCGCAACCGCCCCATGCCCGAAAAAACCGTGGTTTTCGGCGAAATCGGCCTAAGCGGCGAAGTCCGCCCCGTCGCACGCGGACAAGAGCGGCTCAAAGAAGCGGAAAAACTCGGCTTCAAACGCGCCATCGTTCCCAAGGCCAATATGCCGCGCCATGACAAAGAGTTTCCAAACCTGAAAATCTACGGCGTCAGCAGTTTGCAGGAAGCGATTGACGTCTGTCGTGACGGGGACTAAACCGTTTCAATAATCCGACTCAAAAAACAATCAGCTAAAAGGCCGTCTGAAAACTTCCAGACGGCCTCTCTTTAAATTTAAATAATTTTGTTATATTATAACGAACGACTTTGTTCTATCTTTTCTACACATCGAAAATCGGAGAGAAATCATGAAAAAAACCGCTTTGCTTATCGCATCCGCCTTCCTGTTCAGCACTGCCGCACACGCCCATCGCGTTTGGGTTGAAACCGCCCACACACATGGCGGCGAATACCTTGAAGCCGAATTGGGCTATGGCGAATTCCCTGAGCTTGAACCTATCGCCAAAGACCGCCTGCACATTTTCAGCAAACCCATGCAACTGGTGACTGAAAAAGGCAAAGAAAACATGATTCAAAAAGGCACATACAATTACCAATACCGCAGCAAACTGCCGGTCAAAGACGGCAGCTACTTGGTAACCGCCGAATACCAACCGACTTTCTGGTCAAAAAACAGCGCGGGCTGGAAGCAGGCAAGCATCAAAGAAATGCCTGATGCAAGCTATTGCGAACAAACCCGTATGTTCGGCAAAAACATCGTCAATGTCGGCCACGAAAGCGCAGATACCGCCATCATCACCAAACAAGTCGGCCAACATTTGGAAATCGTACCTTTGGACAACCCTGCCAACGTCCACGTCGGCGAACGCTTCAAAGTCCGCGTCCTCTTCAATGGCGAGCCGCTGCCTAACGCCACCGTTACCGCCACATTTGACGGCTTCGACACCAGCGACCGCAGCAAAACCCATAAAACCGAAGCCCAAGCCTTCTCCGATACCACCGATGACAAAGGCGAAGTCAGCATCATTCCATTGCGCCAAGGTTTCTGGAAAGCCAGCGTAGAACACAAAGCCGATTTCCCCGATCAAAGCGTGTGCCAAAAGCAGGCGAACTACACCACTTTGACCTTCCAAATCGGTCATTCACATCATTGATTTTTCCATAACAAAAGGCCGTCTGAATAGTTCAGACGGCCTTTATTCATCCTATTTAAGGACGATGCGGCGCAAACCGCCATTGTCCCAATTCCAAATTCAAATCAAACAGATTCAGACGGCCTATTGCCACGCGGACCAAGCGTAAACACGGAAAGCCTGCTTTCGCAGTCATCCTTCGCACTTGGCGGTTTTTCCCTTCCGAAATTTTAATTTCCACCCAAAAATCAGGCACGGACTTACGCACGCGAATCGGCGGCACGCGCGGCCATAAAACATCCGCTTCACCTTCTTCCAATACCCTGACCTCGGCCGGACGGGTGACAAAATCGCCCAAATCTACGCCACGGCGCAATAAATCCAATTTGGCTTCATCAGGAGAACCCTCCACCTGCGCCCAATAAGTTTTAACCTGCTTGAATTTCGGGTCGGCAATCTGCGCCTGCAAACGGCCATTATTGGTCAGCAGCAGCAAACCCTCGCTGTCCGTATCCAAACGGCCGGCCGGATAAAATCCCGGTTTCTCGACAAAATCCTTAAGGCACTGATGTTTTTCATGTGCAGAAAACTGGCAAATCACGCCATAAGGCTTGTTTAGAATAATCAAATCGTTCATTTCACACTTTCAGACGGCCTTGGATTCCAAGAAATTCCGGATAATAAAAAAGACACCGTATAAACGGTGTCTTTCATATTTGGCGGAGTAAGAGGGATTCGAACCCTCGATGCAGGTTGACCCCACATGCTTCCTTAGCAGGGAAGTGCCTTCAGCCTCTCAGCCATTACTCCTAAGGAAGACCGCAATATACGCTTTCTGCCCTCCTTCGTCAAGCATGACCGCCCCAAACTTTCTTAACACCATGAAATCATTTAAATAAAAATATAATATTTTTTACATCATCCTATTTTTATACTTCTTTCATATATGTTAAAATGATTTTGTTTTCTGTAAACCTTTTTTCACACCCCTTATTACAAAGGAGTTCGTATGTTACGTTTTTCTGCTTTGGTTGCCGTATCCGCCCTGATGCTTGCCGCTTGCTCACAATCCGGCAATTCCCAACCATCTACTTCCTCCTCTCAAACTTCTACTCCAAAAACAACTGCCGCCGGTTCTGCCTGCCGCAGCATGGGTGAAGGCCATAAAGTCAATGGCAAAGGTCAAAACGACATTTATATGTGTAAAGTCGATGTAGCTTTGAACTCTGCCGAAGCCAAATCCGCTTTGGATCCTAGTATCCGCGTTCACTACGGCAGCACATCCGGAGCGACTTTGACTTCCCGTCAAATCTCCAACTCAGTCGGCAAAACCCCTGATGAAACCTGCCAACGCGCATTCCTGAGCGCGGTTAAACGCTTCCAAAGCACTGCACTTCGTAAAAAAGCCAAATCCGTTCATCTGGTTAGCTACTTTGACAAAGTAACCAAAGGCGGTAACGAATACGAATGCCACATCGCTACATTCAACAGCCGTGTGGTTTTGAAAGGCAGCTTCCACTAAGCAATGTCAAAAATGCCGGACTTCAATATGAAGTTTGGCATTTTTCTATTTTATGGATACGACACCCCTTCACTGCCTGCTGGCCGATTCGTCTTTTGCCGCCTGCTACGATCATGCGTCTCTAAATGCAGCCGATTCACAACGTTTGGCTGCCACGCCGCAACTGGCGCAGCGTCAAGACTGGCAAGTCAGCCGAGCATTAAAACAGCAAACCGATTTACCGGCTGTATCGCTGAGCCACAGCCAAGGCTTTGCCGCTTTATTGTGTGCGCTTCATCCCTTAACAGCCGGTGTCGATATCGAATTTATCCGACCGCGCGATTTTAAAGCGCTGTCGGCTTTGATCTGCTCGCAGGAAGAACAAGACTATTTGGAAACGGCAAACTGGCCGTCTGAAACGTTTTACCGATTATGGTGTTTCAAAGAAGCATTGATTAAAGCGGCAAATTTGGATTTTCCGTCAGACATGAAATCGGTCGGCTATGTTTTCGATTCAGGGCAACCCGTCGGTTTACGCGCTGGAAAGCAAACCGATTGGCGCGGCACAAGCGCGATTTTGGCGGATACGATGGCAATTGCCTGCGTTTGGAAGGAAAAAACCGTCGCTCTGCAATGGCAGTTTTTCGGCTCACTCAAGCTCAATGACTTAACCGACCGGCAAACTATCTAACAACTGACAAACTAATAATAATCTGATTTAATTTACTGGACTTTTACTTATTCCACACACCAACAGCAGCATTTGCAAAAGGCCGTCTGAACGATGAATCTTCGCCTCCTAAACCGCCTCTATACTGCCCTTATCCTGTTTCTTACCCTGTTTTTGGTTTATGCCTTTGCTTCACAAACGCGTATCCAAACCGATTTGACCGCGTTATTGCCAAGCGAGCAGCAACCCGATGCCTTACTGACGGCTGCGGATAAAGCTGCAGAAGCGCAGCTCAATTCGCAAGTCATTTTGCTTGCCGGCAGTACCGATGCCGAAACTGCTTTTCAGACGGCCGCACAAATTGCCGATGCATGGCGCAAGAGCGGCGTATTTGAACAAGTCGACAGTAGCATGACGCCGAATTTGGATAAAGTGCGGGCGGATATGCAGAAACTAGGCTTGGCCGTTTTGCCGCAAGACGAAATCCGCCTGCTGTTTGAGCAGCCGAAAGCCTATTTTCAAGCGCGCGCAGAAGCCGTGGCCAATCCTTTTGCCGCTCCCTCCCCTTTGTCTTTAGAACAAGACTGGCTGGGCTTTGGACGCTTTGTTGCCGACAAAGCCAATCCGCAAAGCCGTTTGCAGTGGGACATGGACAACGGCATGCTGTTTGCCGAAGACCAAGGCAAAACTTGGGTATTTTTACGCGGACGGCTCGCCGGCGGCGATCAATTTTCCGGCAACGACGCCCTCTTGCCGCTGATGGCGCAAAGCCGTCAAATCGCTTCGGAAAACGGCGCGGAAACCTTAAGCGCAGGCGGCGCATTGTTCGCCGCTGTATCCAAAGCAGCCGCAGAAAAAGAAAGCCGGCTGATGAGCATGGTCGGACTTGGGCTGACCTTTGCGCTGCTGTTGTGGGTCTTCCGCAGCGGCCGCGTGTTTTTGCTGTCTTTGCCGTTGGCAGCCGGCATGTTGACCGGATTGGCAGTTGCGTTATTAACCTTCGGCGAAGTGCATATCCTGACCATCGTCATCGGCACCAGCCTGGTGGGTATGTTGGTGGATTTCCCGTTGCACTGGCTTGCTCCGTCGGTATTCGGGCCGTCTGAAAAGACCGTTTGGCAGGCTGAATCAGCAATGAAACATGTCTTGCCAAGTTTTGCCGTCAGCCTGACAATTACCGTCTTGGGCTACGCGCTGCTGTGGTTCACCCCTTTGCCTGTACTGCGCCAAACCGCCGTGTTTTCAGGCTTCGCCTTATTTGGCGCGTTTGGTGCCACCGTTTTATGGCTGCCGCCGCTGTTTCGCCACTACCGTGCCAAAACCGTGCCTTTTGCCGCATTAACCGAAAAGCTCTATTCCTTGTCAGGCCGTCTGAAAAACCGCCTGCACAAACGCGGCTGGTTAATCGTGGGCGGAATTTTGCTGGCAGTCGGATTATGGCGCAGCGACTGGCGTGACGACATCCGTCAATGGGTCAATATGCCGACCGCGATGTTGGCCGAGGTACAACAAATCGGCCAGTTGAGCGGCACGGATTTTGGTGGAAAATATTTGGTGGCCGAAGCACAAAGCGAAGATGCCCTATTGAAGAAAACCGCCGAACTCGGTCGTGCCCTGCAGCCCTTAATCGCGCAAGGCAAACTGTCCGGCATCCAATCGCCCGACCAATTCATCCTGCCGACAACGGAACAGCAAAAACTGCAAAACCGCCTGCGCGAATTGACCAAATTGCCTGATAGCTGGAAACCGCTCACAGAAATCGGTATTCCTCGCAAAACCGTGCGCGATGCCCTGCTGCAAGCTGCCGATACGCAACCATTGTCGCTTTCAGACGGCCTGAATACCGATTTGGCAGAGGCTTGGCGTTCCTTGTATTTGGGCGAAGTGGAACCAGGCCATTTTGCTGCCGTCGTGCGTTTGAACGGCATGACCGATGAAGCCGCCGTACGCGCCGTGGCGCAACACGTCTCCGGCGTACATTGGGCTGACAAGCGCGCCCACTTAAACGAGCTTTTCCACCACACGCGCAATCAGGCCGCATGGTTGAAACTGGCTTCCTATGTGTTGGCATGGCTGCTCTTGTGGAAAATGTTTGGTTTCAAACGCGGCAGCAAAATCCTTGCCGTGCCGCTGGCCGCCGCCATCTGCACCGTTGCCGTACTCGGTTTGGCCGGCATTCCCGTCAGCCTGTTTGCCATGTTCGGCCTGCTTTTAGTATCCGCCATCGGCGTGGACTATGCCGTCTATGCCGC
>NZ_JBQCWY010000062.1:0-11607 GCF_051956955.1 Neisseria sp. P0021.S005
TTGTCCACAGCGGTTTTCAGTGCAGGCAGGTTGCCGGCGGGGCAGACCAATTCTGGAATTTTCTGCATTTTGTGTTCCTCGTCTTGATGATAACCTCTATCGGGTTAATCAATATTTTGTAGAATTCTGAATATTTTATGGATTAATGACACAAGATATGCTGACTTAAATCAAATCGAAAAATTCAGGTTGACGTAGGCATGTTGTTTACAAAATCTTAACAGACGTTGTTTTTTATATATTTCATGTGCTTAAAAATTTTGATGACGGATTTTGTTTCAAAATTGGCTTATGTTTTTAACTATCGTATTTATTAATTTTTACAATAATGTCGATAGAAAAATGAAAAAAGGCCGTCTGAAAATCTGGTTTCAGACGGCCTTCTGCTTTAAAGGGATATATTTAAGAGAAACCCAAGCGTTTATCGGGTCGGGTAAATACAAAAATAAACAGGGAAGTTAACGCGCCCAAAGTATCGGCAAGCATGTCTTTTTGCGCGTCCCAAATATCGCCTTGAGAACCTAAGAATTCCAGTCCGGCCTCTCCGCCGTCGATGACGGCATATTGCCATTCAATGATTTCATAGGCGGCAGCAATGCTCATAATGAAGAACAGGGAGAAAAATAAGGCCAACGGCAGGTTGCACAGCTTGCGGCGCAGCAGCCATTCAGCCATTGGATAGGCGTAGAAGCCGATGATGTAATGGGCAATACGGTCGTAATGATTGCGGTTTTCGCCCAAAATCGGTTCGACAAAGCGGTTGATGGATTCAAATGGCACATCGGCAAAAGTGTAGTATGCACCGATGGAATGCATAATCAGCCAAAAACTCATGAATAAGTAGGCCAGGTTGCTGAAGCGGAAAATGCGGTAGGTGGCAACCAGAAGGAAGAATACGGATGCTACGGGGATAATTTCGGCGTACCAGACTGCGCGGTCATGAGGATTAATGCCTGACCAAACAATAAGGGCGAAGATAATTGCAGCAAGAAAAATAGGAAAGATTGGAGAGGGTTTATCCATGTTGTGTGTATGTAATAACAATGGTTACGTATTGTATAACGAATTGGTAGGACTGGAAGTTTCGATCATTAAAGGCCGTCTGAAAAACAGCTTTCAGACGGCCTGAAGTTTAGCCGTTCCAGAAATAACGGGTGATGTGGAAAAACACGGGTGCGGCAAAACAGATCGAATCCACACGGTCAAGCATACCGCCGTGGCCGCGTATCATATTGCCCCAGTCTTTGACACCGTAATCGCGTTTGATGGCAGACATAACCAGGCCGCCAAAGAAGCCCATCAGGCAGACGATAAAGCCGATAATGGCTGCTTGGCCGTGAGAGAACGGCGTAATCGGCGCCATCAGCGCGGCAATGGCAGTGGCCGATAAAATACCGCCGACAGTGCCGGAAATAGTTTTTGACGGAGAAAGCGAAGGCATGATTTTTGCACCGCCAATCAGTTTGCCCCAAACGTATTGCAACACATCCGATACTTGCACCACGCCAATCAGGAAGATCAGCAACAGGATATTGTTGCCGTTATCGAAGCCATCCAAGTCCAGAAACATCAGCGCCGGAACATGAGACAGACAGAAGATGCAAATCATCGCCATCCATTGTGTTTTGGCGGCGCGTTCCAAAAAGTGTGCCGTTTGGCCGCTGAGGCTGGCAATAATCGGCAGTATCAAAAAGCCGTAAACCGGAATAAAAATGCTGAACATGCCGTACCAGCCGTCATAGACGAAATAGTATTGCACCGGCAGAAGCAGGTAAAAGCAGACCACCATGCTGTAATAGTCGCTGCGGCGTCGATAGACGAGGGTCATAAATTCGCGCAGTGCGGCAAATGAAATCAGGAAAAACAGTACAACCGTCCCGATTTTGCCGAACCAAAATGCACCCAGCAACACCAACGTCATCAGCCACCATGCGTAAATGCGGGCGTTGAGGTTGGCGATGGTGGCATTATCTGCGCCGTTTTTGCGCTTAAGCCATTGTCCGATGATGCTGGCAAAACACAATACGGCAAACACGCCGACAAAAATATAGCTGGCTTGCGGAGTCAGATGAGCGGCGGCTTGTTCGACAATGATTTGTTGGGAAGTCGTAGAAAGGCTCATGCTTGTCCTCCTTTGTTTTGCTGAACTTCAGGTTCATTTTGGCGAAGCTCGCTGCGGTCGTTTTCAGACGGCCTGAGTGCCAGCAGCGCTTCACGGCTGCGTGTCAAAAAGCTGTCTTTGTCTTCGTTTTCCTGCAAGGTAAGCGGTTGTCCGATATGGACTTCACACAAAAGCGGGATAGGCAGGATTTTGCCTTTGGGCAGTACGCGGCTGATGTTGTCGATCCAAATCGGCACAAATTCGGTATTGGGTTTGCTTTTTGCCAGATGATAAATGCCGGACTTAAACGGCAGCAGGATGGTGTTATCGTCAGTGTTACGCGTGCCTTCAGGGAAAATAATCAAAGAGTCGCCTGCGTTCAGCGCATCTTTCATCTGTTCGGTAATCGCTTGCGGATTATCGCTATGGCGCGGAATCAGTAAGGCGTTGAAAACATTTTGAATGATGAAGCGTTTGAGTTTGCTCGTCAGCCAGTAATCCGAACCGGCGACAGGGCGCGTGGACAAGCGCCAGCGGCGGGGCAGGGAAATCCACACCAGCACAAAATCGCCATGGCTGCCGTGATTGGCGTAATAGACCTTTTGGTGCTGATTGAATGTCAGCTCGCGCGGACTTTTGGGGCGCACGCCCGTAAGAAAAGAGACCGACAGACATAAGGCTTGGTCAGTTAGCCAGGCAAGTTGTTTTTTGAGGAAGTTTTTCATTGTTTCTGCCTTTGGGAGTGAGATACCGCTCTAGATCTGGTTTGGGTAAATTAGCCAAAATAATCAAATGCTTTGGATAAGCAAAATTAAAAATTGTGCGGCGGTCAGGTATAAGCTTTTGCGCCATAAGGAAAGTGCGCCGTTTATCCGTTGGGTCAACGTACGGCTGCCTGAAATTTGGCGTAAACCGTTTTGCTGTAAGGTGTGGTCGAAGTCTTCAGGAGAGTAGCGGTTGTCGGCAAAGTCTTGGAACACGCGACGGTCGAAGTGAATGCGGATATGGCAGTACAGCAAAACTGCTGCCAAGACAAGTTGCACCGCAAACCATGCGCCGCCATATTTTGCCGACAAGGCGAGCAGCAAGGCATTGCAGGCGGCAACATAATGTGCGGTAGAGAGCAGGTGGGCAGTAATACGGCTGTCGGTTGCGTTGTCCATCATTATCCTTGTTTTAAACGGTTGGCCGCAGCTTCAACTGCTTGGGCGGTGGCCGGCGATAATACCATTTGCGGCCGAGCCTGTTTGAGTTCGGCCTTCGCTTGCGCCAAGTTTTTGCAGCCACCATAGACCAGCAGCCACGTCAGCACCACTGCGGCACTTCTTCCATAACCCAAAGCGCAACATACCAGCGCTTTGCCGTGTTTTTGGCGCAAGGTTTCCAATATCAAGGCCGTCTGAACCAAATCGTTTTCAGACGGCGTTACCATATCCAGTAAAGGCAGAGCGCGATATGCTCCCTGATAGCTACGGCAGGGATATTCGGCGCATACATCCAATACGACAGGCAAATGGTTTGAAATCCCTAAAACGCTGCCAATTAATACATCATTGCGGACTGGTGCCGTTTTCGCTTTACCGCGTAACCAATACGCCATGTTTAGCCGTACGCTCACCAGATAAGGCAATAGTAAAACCGTCGCTGCCACCGATAATTTACCGTTAGCCTGTTTTTGGAATATGTTTGCATTTCCAGTCAAATAGGCAAAGGATACCATCAGTAAAGACACGCTAATCCATATCAACCACAGCCACACACCACCCAGCAGCGCAGGCAAAGCCGTCAAACACGCGCCAAGTAAATACAGCAACGCAATCCTTCTTGAGCGTACATCACTCAAGCCCAGTCTTAACGGCGAAGTCATCTGACGCGGGAAAGCCCACAACACCAGCCAGCCAAGCAATGCTCCTGTCGGCACGTCAATAAAATGATGTTGATAAGTTGTCAGTACCGACAGGGCAATCAGGCTTTGCCATAAGAAAAGAGGCAGGCGGATTTTGGGAAAGCGCGTCCAATAAAATGCACCCACGATAATTGCCAACGCAATATGCAAAGATGGCGCTTGGTTGTACGGCAAATCAAATGCAGCCAATGAATCAAACAGCCAGCCTGACAGTCCATCGGCAGGCGGTTTAGGCCACCCGAAACGCAGCGGAAACAGCACAAAGCAAGCAGTCGCAATCAGTTGGGCGGCTACAAGGTGCGCTACATATCGGTTTTGTTCATGTGTATCACGGCAAAGAAAAAATGCCGCGGCATACATCAGGTTCAGCGACCAATAAGGCACAATCGTCCATGCCCAAAACGGAATATTGCTCTCCCATGCAAAAGCGATTTCAGGTACATAGTCCAGCGATGCCGCGTAATGGTTGGAGAGGCCGTAGCTGGTGTAGAACAGGATACCGACTGAAATCAGCTTGAGTAGGGAGGTTTTGAGGGTAGGTTTCATGGATAGGTACATGGTTTAAATAAGGCCGTCTGAAAGTTAAAAAATTGTTCAGACGGCCTTTATTTTTATTTCTTCACTGCCAAGCTCACGGTGAAAATACCGTCTTCGTCTATCCATTGATGGATTTTTTCAAAACCGGCTTTTTCAACCAACTGATCCATTTCCTGCTGACTGCGGCGGCGCATTACCCAGTTTGGGCTGCCTGCTTTGTGGCTGGTCAGGGCGCGGGCAATCATTTCCAGTTGCGGATGCCACGGCTGGCCGGTGTAAATCAGGTAGCCGCCGGTTTCAATGGCTTCTCCAAAGCCGTAGAGCGAGTTTAAAATCAAATCGTTGTCGGCAAACAATTCGTGCAAGCCGGAGACGATGCCTAGGGTAGGGCGCGGCTGTAAATCATGATAATTGGCGCGGTCGTAAGCATTGACTTCATTGAAGGTTACCGTGTTTTGCAAGCCGCGTTCTGCAATCAGTTTGCGGCCGGCTTCGACATTAATCGGGCTGTAATCGCGCAAGCGTACGGAATCAGGCAATGTGTCGGCAGTCAGGGCATCCAATACATAGCGGCCATGACCGGACGCGATATCCAAAACGTGTACAGGTTTGCCTGCTTCACGCAATTTAGCTGAGGCCGTCTGAATGGCTTTGCCGATATTGACTTTGCGTTGGCGAATGCCGCGCCAGCCGATGGCGTTGAGATAGTATTTGTCCACCCATACACCGAAAGCGTTGCTGCCTTGCGGTTGATTGCGGTAGACATAATCCAGCGTGCTACCCGAATCAAAACCTGTTTCTTGACCGATTCTCAAGCCTTCACTCCAGCGTGAACCCAGTTTGAGCGAGGCGCGATATGTTGCCCAAAATGCGCCGCGAGGCGTACAAACAGGCAAAGGCGTAGCCAGTTCGTCGGCTTCGCGACGGCTGTCTCCAAACAAGTGCGCTTGAGTCAGATCGACTTGTTGCAAAGGCTGATTGAAACGCTCGCGGATAAAACGGCGCATTTCGACAAATGCGATTTCACGGTCTTGCTCGCCTAACGTATCGTGGTAGAAACCGGGCAGGATATGGCGCTCTTTAATATGGCTGCCTAAGCGGTTGTAGAAATCGTGTTGCGGTTTGTGATGAACAACCCAATCGCTGCCTGAAATCAACAGTTGTATAGGCGTAGTAATCGCTTGTGCATCGGCAACGACGCGCTCGGCCGCCTCATATAAACCCAGCAGGATGCGCACAGAAATAGCGCGGGCAATCAGCGGATCATTGTCGTAGCTTTTTTGACGTTCGACATTGTGGGTCAGATAGTGGGCTTTGACGTAGCTGTTGACAAAGAAATTGCCACGCCATTTTTGCATAATTTTCAAACCGGTACGGGCAAACGGAACATAGAGTTTGACTTTGAACGCAGGCGAAGCCAATACGGCGCAACGGATTTTCGGCGCGTAATCGTGCAACCAAGTAGAAACTAATACCGCACCAACACTTTGTGCAATCACGCAGATGTTTTCAGGTTTGATGCCGTATTCGCTTTGAATGTGTCGGATAAAATCATCTACATCAGCAACCGAAGTACCGATACTCGGACTATCGCCGCGTTCACCAGGGCTGTAACCATGACCGCGCGCGTCCCAAGCAAAATAGGCAAAATCATCAAAACCTAGCTCATCTGCCACAAACATCATCCGGCCGGAGTGCTCATGCCCGCGATGGAACAGCACAATGGCTTTGTCGGAAGAACCATCAGCAGCAGGGCGATAGCGGTAGAAAAGCGAAGTACCGTCTTGGGTAGAAAAGAATTTTTGCTGTTCGGACATGAGAAACTCCTAATATTCATATTTTTTGAACAGTATCATGACATATCGAATAAATGCAATGACTATCCGATAGACGGACGAATGCAATGATGGAGAGAAATGGTAAAAGATGGTTTCAAATTTCACTTAAAACTGATGACAGTGATTGTGAAAAGGGTTAGATAGGGGGTGGATAACCTTACAAACTACTACCGACATATCATCATAAACTCTTTGTTTTGCAATTAATTTACGAAACACAGTCAGACGGGACTTATCGTTATCATATTGTTGCCAAATTTTTTCTCTTATTTCTTCTGAAGGGGAATCGCTTAGGCCGTCTGAATAGTTTTCAGACGGCCTTTACTGCGTTTAACCAAGCACTAATTAACTGCTAATTTTGTCATGTTTTAATACATCCATCGAAACCCGAATACACATTTAAAAAGGAAATCAAACATGAAAAAATTTTTATTGACCGCCATCGTTGCTTTGTCTGCCGCTACTGCCGGTGCCAGTGATTATATCGAACACAAAATCTACAGCGACAAAAACTTCGAGCAAAATCGTGCTAAAGCCGTAAAAATTTTGGAACAACGCGGCTATCAAGTTCACGATGTTGAAGCCGATAGCCGTCGAGGTCAGCCTGTGTTGGATATCGAGGCTTTTAAAGATGGTCGTGAGTACGACATTGTTTTGTCTTATCCTGATTTGAAAATTATTAAAGAACGCATCGACTATTAATATTTTGATGCAAAGCGGGTTGTCGCAGGACTTTGGGGTTCTGCGGCAGTTTGCTATTTAGGTATTTAAAGAATGTAAGCTACATGTAAATTACCTAAAATAAATGAACTAAATATGCTTTTTATTTTCCATTTAATTCAAAGTGTTTGATGTTGGGAGTCATGATATGGATTTGAATGATTGGAAGGAAAATGGTCGGCCGAAGCAGATGGGCGACCAAGACAAATCTTTAAACGACGGCGTATCTGCCGATTCCCAACAGGACGTTGATTTTTGGGATCGCAATCGAAACAATACTGTTGAAAACGAAGTTGAGGTTGCGGCTGAAACGGTAGAAGTTCAGGAGGAGGTAGAAGGTCAGGAAGCAGTTGAACATCCTGAGATGCCGTCTGAAAAAAGTGAAAAGAAAGCCAAACGCAAAAAAGACAAGGCAAAAAAGAAAAAAAATAAAGCCGAAGATTTGAATGCGCCTGATTTGTTGGGTACGAATAAGGGCGTGGAAACCATGTTCCGCAACGCCGTACGCTCGGAGATGGAATTGTTGGCGCTGGCGGCAACCAAAGCGAATATTATGATTTCGCTGAATGGTTTTATCGTGTCTGCTCTGATGATTTCGGGCGCGTTTATTTTTTCATCGTCGCCCGAATTTTTGATTCCGGCCAGTACGTTTATGATTACTGCCGCCGCATCTATCGTGTTTGCGTTGCTTTCTGCTTCGCCGGAACGTATCGGCAAAATGCAGGCGGCGCGGACATGGTTTAAGGATTTTATCCGCGGCCGTTCTAAGCTGCGGGACTTGAAAACCCGCCTCAGTAGTACCGAAACGCGCTTTTTTGGCGGCAGCCAACCTAATATTTTGATTTATGAAGACCGTGTGAAACTGCAAAAAGATCAATATTGGGAAATGATGCAGGAGATTATGGGCGACCGTAAACAAATCTATGAAAAGATGAGCGACCATCTTTATTGGCTTGGTTTGTTGGCGGACAAACAGTTCAAATACATCAATTTGTCTTACGCGGTATTCCGCTGGGGCTTGCTGGCTTCACTGGTGGCGTTTATCGGCGTGAAAACATTGCCGTCATTGCTGATACCGCCGGCCAACAATGCGGCAGAGCTGCGTTCGCTGGGAATCAATATGTTTAACGGTGTGTACGAGCCTTCCGCCGTACAACAGCTTCCGGACGGTAATTTGCTGATTGCGGAAGACGAACCCAACCATGCATTCAGTATCATCAGCATTGATAAAACGGGCAGGTTTGTGGAAGACGAGGCATTGGATACGCGCGTGATTACCGGTTTCAAACGCCGTCTCAGCGACTTGGAGGCTTTGGCGCGCGATGATGAAGGCTTTATCTACGCGCTGACTTCACATTCGCGCACCCGTAAAGGCAACCGCTCACCCGACCGCGAACATCTGATGCGCTTTAAAATCCAAGACGGCAATGTGTTGGGGCTGACCAGTTACGACAATTTGACGCAGGTTTTGGAAACCGATCACAAGCTGCATGATTTGATTCGTGAGCGAACCAAGGCAGAAGTTTCTTTTGAAGAAATCAATATTGAGGGCATGGCGTTTGATCCGGTGAAAAAACGTCTTGTTTTGGGCTTCCGTGATCCTGAGTTCAACAATATGGCTTTGGTCGCATTTATCAGCAATCCGAAAGATGTGTTTGAGCGCAATGCCAAACCTGAATTTGATGAAGTGGCGGTGATTGATATTGATGGCGGCGGTATCCGTTCCCTCAACTATGATCCTGTGTTGAAAACCTACGTGATTGCCAATGAAGTGAAGGATGAGAATGGACAGAAATTTTCACAACTGTGGACTTGGAGCGGTAACCCGACCGATGAACAGCAAAAAATCTCTCTGCCTAATCTGCAACACATCACCAACGTTGAAGCTGTTGATTCGATTACCGTTAACGGCAAGCCTCAAATGATTCTAATGGGTGACGAAGGTAATGCTTCGCAGAAAATTACTGCCAAGTATATGTTGGTAGATTACAGTCAACTGGGTAAACAGTAAGTGATCTTCGCTGACGGATAAAAGGCCGTCTGAAACCGATAGTTTATGGTTTCAGACGGCCTTCAAGCCATTGATGACACGTTTGTAGCAGGTATAAACCAATGCCGCGCAGGCCAGCCACATAAGGATATAGAAAGTCGGATGGAAGCTGCCGGCGATTGCATACCATACTGCCAATGCACCGATAAAGAATGCACGGTCGCTTTTGCCGAATGGCCCGTCATAACGCCGGCTGTTGCCATGAACTTGTCCCAAAACGCCGCAAAACTCAGTCATTGCCGCCAGCCAAATAAACAGGGCAATTTGTACGCCGCCGAAGGGCGCGATGAAGGCAAAAGGCAGATACAAAGCAGCATCGGCGACAATATCGGTGATTTCATTCAAATAGCCACCCAATGCCGATTGTTGACCGAACTCCCGTGCCAGCATACCGTCCATCGCATTCAGTGCCATGCGGACAAACAACCAGATCGGCAAAAGCCAGAATAATGTGGATACACCTGCAAACAATGCTAAAAGCAAACCGAGCAAAATGGAAACGGCGCAGGCAAACAGGGTTACCTGATTGGCAGTAATGCCTTTTTGATACAGTCTCTTAACGATGGGGCGCAACAGGTTTTGGAATTTTGGTTTCAGGGCGTAGATACTCATCATTATGCAGAATAAAAGAAAACGAAGTGCCGTGATTATAGACGAAATCCGTTATAATCCGTCAATCTTCGAATCACGCGGTTCGCAAACCTCCCGCGTTAACAAAACTAGGAATTTACAATGGAAAAACAGCAAGCCCTCGTTATTTTTTCGGGCGGGCAGGATTCAACGACCTGCCTGATTCAGGCAATTCAAACCTATGGCCGTGAAAATGTGCAGGCCATCACTTTTCAATATGGGCAACGCCACGCCATCGAATTGGAGCGCGCGCGTTGGATTGCCCAAGATTTGGGCGTGAAGCAGACGGTACTCGATTTGAGCCTGATGCAACAGATTACGCATAACGCCTTGATGGATGATACGGTATCTATTGAAACAGCTTCAGACGGCCTGCCCAATACATTTGTAGATGGACGCAATGCTTTGTTTTTGCTGTATGCCGCCATTTACGCCAAAGGGCAGGGAATACGCCATATCATTGCCGGCGTGTGCGAAACCGATTTTTCGGGTTATCCCGACTGTCGCGATGTGTTCGTCAAGTCGATGAATGTCACATTGAATCTGGCCATGGATTACGCTTTTCAAATCCACACGCCCTTGATGTATTTAACCAAAGCGCAAACTTGGGCATTGGCGGATGAAATGGGTGTGTTGGATTATATTCGCGAGCATACGCATACCTGTTATAACGGCGTGGTCGGTGGTTGTCATGAATGTCCGAGCTGTATTTTGCGCGAGCGTGGTTTGTCGGAGTATTTGAAAAGTAAAAAGGCCGTCTGAATCAAGAGGGGCATATATTTCCAATAGCCAGTTGTACGAAAAGGCCGTCTGAAAAATTCATTTCAGACGGCCTTTGGCTATGTATTTTGTTCTGCTTAGAACAGCAAATCTGCCGGCTCGCTGCTTGCCGGAGCATCTTTCACAGGAGCAGAGGCTGGGGCAGTAGCCGGTTCGGAAGCGGCTTTAGTTGCAGAAGCAGGAGCGTCGGCCGGAGTGGTTGCCGGTTTGGCAGCAGGTTTTGCCGGTTTCACCGGAGTCGGACGAACGCTTTGTTTCGGTTCGGATGCTGCCTTGTTTGCATCGTCGGTAGCATCGACTTCGATTTCAGTACCTTGAGGCAATACCACATCTTTAGCAGGAGCCTGTTTCGGCATGACTTTAGGTTTGCTGTAAGCATCCGTGCCGCTGGTCCATGCCAAAGATTTCAAAGGCGATTTGAGTTTCACGCCTTTGGCGCAGGTCAGACAGTTTGCCGCTCCGGTGCGTCCTTTCAGGATTGCATCCACACGCGCGGCTGGAATGGTTTTACCGTGCGCTTTTGCCCAAGCGGCAATGCTTTTTTTCAGGGCAGCCGTATCAAGGTTTTTCTTGTCGTATGGGTCACGATAGGCAGCCAGCCACAAGTTTTGGTTGGCATCTTCGTTCAGGCTCGCCATTTGGTAGATAACGGAGGCAGGAGAACCTGTTGCGATGGTTTTGGCGAATTCTAATGCATCAGGCGATTTCATGCGCACGCAACCATGGCTGCGGACGCCGGGTACGCTGGCAGGGGCATTGGTGCCGTGAATGCCAAGGCTTAATTTAGGGTCGCCAAGGCGGACAAATACCGGGCCCAGCGGGTTATTTGGGCCGGCCGGTACGCTTTTAACGCCGTCATTGCGTTCTTTTTGGATAGATTTAGGGATGTGCCAAACCGGGTTGTAGGCTTTTGCACCGATTTTATGTTCGCCCAGATTGGTTTGGGTCATGGCTTTGCCGACGGCAACAGGATAAATTTTGCTCAGTTTACCGTTGTCGTAGAGGAACAAACGCTGTTGCGTAATATTGATAACGACGTGTTGTC
>NZ_JBQCWY010000063.1:0-10732 GCF_051956955.1 Neisseria sp. P0021.S005
TCGGAGTGGGAACGACCATGATGATTTCTTTCACGCCGGCAACGTGGGCAGGCATGGCGTTCATGATGACGGAACTCGGATAAGCGGCTTTACCGCCCGGAACATAAATACCGACACGGTCAAGCGGCGTAATCTGTTGGCCCAAAAGCGTGCCGTCTTCGTCTTCGTAAGTCCACGACTCCATTTTTTGGTGTTTATGGTAGCTTTCCACCCGTCGCGTGGCCGTTTTCAAGGCCGTCTGAATGTTTTCAGGCAAACGCTCAAAGGCAGACTGCAAATCGTCTTGCGTCAGAATTAAATCGTCGATGGTTTGAGCGGATGTACCGTCAAAGCGGTTGGTGTATTCAATCAGCGCCGCATCGCCGCGTTTTTGAACATCGGCGCAGATGTCAGCAACAATACGGTCGATTTCAGGATTTTGCGCGGTTTCAAAAGCGAGTAACGATTTGAGTTCGGCTTGAAAATTAGGGGATTGGGTGTCGAGTTTCTTCATGGTTTGCTCTCTTCCTTGTTTCGTTCCTATTGTTTTCAGACGGCCTCAATCACTCAAAGGCCGTCTGAACATTATCTTTTCAAAAAACCTTTTTTCTGCAAAAACGCCAACATATGCGGCCGTACAGGATTACCCAAGGTTTTGGCCAGCGATTCTTTCCAAGGTATCGGGCTACCCTTGCGTAGCTCATAATAATTCGCTACTGCCTGATTATAGGCTTCAACGGCATCGGCATTCAGGCTCGGACAGGCGTTTTCGGCATACACCATTTCCTTAGGTAGGCGCGGTTTGAGCGGCGGGTCTTGATCGGGATAACCGAGGCACAACCCCACCAAAGGCACGCAATAATCCGGCAGATTCAATACGTCCGACACTTTTTGCGCATTATTGCGCAACGCGCCGATATACACGCCGCCCAGCCCAAGCGATTCGGCGGCAAGCAATACGTTTTGCGCCATAATGCCTGCATCGACCGCACCAATCAGGGTTACCTCCGCCCAATCAATTTGCGCATTGGGAAACATTGCCTTGTGTTTGGAAAAATCGATGCAAAACAGTAAAAATTCCGCACAATGGACAATATAAGGTGCGCTTCCAGCCGCTTCATGTATCCCCTGCCTCAGCGCAAGATCCGATACGCGGATGATGGAAACGCATTGCAGGTTGTTGGAAGTCGAAGCCTGCTGCCCGGCACGAACCAGCGTATCGAGGATTTCATCGGCAATCGGTTCGGAAGTAAACCTGCGGATAGAACGATGGGAAAGAATCGTATCGAGTGTCGGTTTGCTTTGCATCATGACGGGGCTTTCAAACTGGGTTGGCAGACAGTTTTTGCCAAAAACTTTTCAGACGGCCTTAGCGGCATTTTCAAATGCCTGAATAATCGGATTCAACAGCGCATATTTGGTTTTCAAGGCCGCCTTGTTGACCACCAAGCGGCTGGAAATATCAGCCACATGTTCCACAGCTTCCAAACCATTGGCTTTCAAAGTATTGCCGCTGGAAACCAAATCGACAATCGCATCGCTCAAACCGACCAAAGGCGCAAGCTCCATCGAGCCGTACAGCTTGATGATGTCCACATGCACACCCTTGTCGGCAAAGTGTTCGGCGGCGATGTCGGGATATTTGGTAGCAATCCGCAAGCGGCTGCCGGGTTTGGACGCAGCGGCGTAATCAAAACCTTTTTTCACCGCAACCATCATGCGGCATGAGGCGATGTGCAAATCCAAAGGTTGATACAGGCCATCTCCGCCATGCTCGATCAGCACGTCCTTACCGGCAATACCGAAATCTGCCGCACCATATTGCACATAAGTCGGCACATCGGTCGCGCGCACAATCACCAGACGGATGTTGTCATGATTGGTGCCAATAATCAGCTTGCGCGATTTTTCCGGCTCTTCTGCAGGCACAATACCGGCGGCGGCCAACAGCGGCAGGGTTTCCTCAAAAATTCGCCCCTTGGATAAAGCAATCGTTAAAAGTGTGTCGGTCATTTTTTTCTTCTCCTTTGCCGTATCAAAAACAAGAAGGCCGTCTGAAATCCACAACCCATTTCAGACGGCCCCAACTACGGTTTTACAATAAAGTTTTCACATCAGCCGCAATCGTTTCCGGCTCGCTGCCATAAGGCGAGAAAATCGCCACTTCGCCGTTTTTATCAATCAAATATGCACCTGAAGAGTGGTCGACCAAATAGTTTTCGCTGTCTTCTTTTTGGTTAACTTTAGCCGATACCACACGGTATTGCTGTTTGATGACAGGCAGGCTTTGATCGCCGGTAGCCGTCAGGCCGATAAAATCAGGGTGGAACTGTTTGGCATATTTGCCGATTACTTCAGGCGTATCGCGCTCCGGGTCGATGCTGACAAATACTACTTTCACGTCTTTAGCCTGATCGCCCAATTGTTTCAAAGTATCGCTGTAAGTCAGCAACTCGGTCGGGCATACGTCAGGACAGTGGGTATAACCGAAAGACAGGATAACCACTTTGCCTTTCAAGTCGCTCAGGCTGAAAGGTTTGCCGTCGCCATCGGTCAATGTAAAATCACCGCCAATATCTTCTTTGCGCATATCGGTACCGCGCGCTTGCACTTTGGGCGCAGACTCACCGGAAGCAGCAGGCGCAGCAGAAGCGGCAGAAGCGGCAGGTGTCGAAGAAGCCTCTTTAGCCTCTTCTTTAGGCTGACAAGCAGCCAGAGCAGCCAACGCAAAAGCACTGAGTAGGAAAGTTCGTGTAACGGAAAGCATAAATTTTCTCCAAAACCGTTTCAAATTAAGTGAAGCCAAACAACCGCCCGGCCGATATAAAAACAAAACATCTTCATATTAACGCGTTTGACACATTAAATATAGCCCTTTTTACAGATAAATACTGCTTTTTTTGTTTTAAAAATCTGCCTTCCATTTAGATAGCCATCAAACGTAAAAAGTTTAATTCATTAAAAATCAAACAAATATAAAAATAATCCAATTTTTTTTCAATTACTGCTTTACAAGATTTGAGAACTCGCTATAATGACGACTTCTTCGCTAGCCCAGGTGGCGAAATTGGTAGACGCAGGGGACTCAAAATCCCCCGCCGCAAGGTGTGTCGGTTCGAGTCCGACCCTGGGCACCAAATTAAAAAAACCTCTTGATTCGGTCAAGAGGTTTTTTGCTATTCTTCATTTGCAAAAACCTTCTCCTTACTCAAACTGTCAACAATCTCCCCACATCAAGCTCAATAAAACTGTTTTTTTATTTCTTTAAAATCAAACGATAATCTATTTTCACTCCTTAAACGTTAAAAGATGAAAGATTTTGTCTTGCTTGTACAGTCGGATTGCGTTATCGTTTCTACTCTTTTTCACAAACTCTGTGTTTCTTCCCAATTGATTGGATAGTCTGACTGTCATCGTATTCCCTCAGTGCGCGTACCCTAAATCGCTGCTTGGTGGAATTGCATTACAGGTGCTGTGGTGAGGCGGATTGTTCCTATTGGTTTGAGGCCATATAAAAGAGGTCAATATGCAATTATCAGGCGCACAAATCATCGTGCAAAGTCTCAAAGCCGAAGGTGTCGAGTATGTATTCGGCTATCCGGGCGGCGCGGTTATCGAAATCTACGATGCCCTTTTCCAACTCAATAAATTCAAGCACATCCTGGTTCGCCACGAGCAGGCAGCCGTACACGCGGCAGATGCCTATGCCCGTGTCAGCGGCAAAGTCGGCGTTGCCTTGGTGACTTCCGGCCCAGGCGTGACCAATGCGCTGACCGGCATCGCCACTGCTTACAGCGACTCTATTCCGTTGGTAGTTATCAGCGGCCAGGTGGGCAACTCCCTTATCGGGACAGACGCATTCCAAGAAGTGGATACAGTCGGCATTACCCGCCCTTGTGTCAAACACAATTTCTTGGTAACCAATATCGCTGAGTTGGCAGACACCATCAAAAAAGCTTTCCAAATCGCCGCAAGCGGCCGTCCGGGTCCCGTTGTTGTCGATGTTCCTAAAGATGTCACCCAAGCGATGGCTAAATTCAGCTATCCGCAAGAAGACATCTTCATCCGCTCTTACCAACCGGTTGTACAAGGCCACATTGGTCAAATCAAAAAAGCCGTACAAATGCTGGCTTCCGCCAAACGCCCTATTGTTTACTTTGGCGGCGGTGTAGTTTTGGGCAATGCCTCTGAGGAAATGACCAAATTTGTCCGTATGATCGGCGCTCCTTGTGCCGGTACATTGATGGGCTTGGGTGCATACCCTTCCAGCGACCGCCAATTCTTGGGTATGCTGGGTATGCACGGTACTTACGAAGCCAACCTCGCCATGCAGAATGCAGACGTTGTACTGGCAATCGGTGCGCGCTTCGATGACCGCGTGATTTCCGTACCGTCCAAATTCTTTGAAAAAGCCAAAAAGATTATTCATATCGACGTTGACCCGTCCAGCATTGCCAAACGTGTCAAAGTGGATATCCCGATTGTCGGCGACGTGAAAAACGTATTGTCCGAAATGATTCAATTGTGGGGCAAGCAAGAATCTGCACCTGCTGCCGACTCATTGGATAAATGGTGGAAAAGCATCGAAGAATGGCGTTCGCGCAACTGCCTGTGGTTTGATAATGAAAGCGAAATCATCAAACCGCAATACGTCATTCAAAAACTGGCCGAAATCACCAATAATTCTGCCATCATTACTTCCGACGTTGGTCAACACCAAATGTTTACCGCACAATATTACCCATTCGAGCGTCCGCGCCAATGGCTCAATTCCGGCGGTTTAGGCACAATGGGCGTAGGCTTGCCATATGCCATCGGTGCGAAACTGGCCGCTCCTGATCAAGATGTATTCTGCATCACCGGCGAAGGCTCGATTCAGATGAACATCCAAGAGCTGTCGACCTGCTTCCAATACCGAGTTCCGGTTAACGTCGTTACCCTGAACAACGGCTACCTCGGCATGGTCCGCCAATGGCAAGAACTTTATTATGGCAACCGTGAATCGGAAACCTATTTCGACTCATTGCCTGATTTTGTCAAACTGGCTGAAGCCTACGGCCATATCGGCATCCGTGTGGACAAGAAATCCGATGTAGAAGGCGCGTTGCTGGAAGCATTAAACCAAAAAGACCGCCTGGTATTCCTCGATTTCTTGACTGATAAGAAACAAAACGTACTGCCTATGGTCGGCAACGGCAAAGGCTTGGACGAGATGGTTCTGCCGCCGCATATGCGCGAAACATTGTCAGCGTAAGGAGAGAAAAATGCGACATATCTTATCTATTCTGATGGAAAACGAATCAGGTGCGATGAGCCGTGTGGTAGGTTTGTTCTCCGCACGCGATTACAATATCGACTCCTTGGCTGTTGCGCCAACCGAAGACAAAACCTTGTCTCGCATGACCATCGTTACTCATGGCGACGAACACGTTATCGAGCAAATCACCAAACAACTCAACAAACTGATTGAAGTTATCAAAGTGGTTGACTTGAACGAAAGCCGTTTTGTCGAACGCGAACTGATGTTGGTAAAAGTCCGCGCCGTCGGCAAAGACCGCGACGAATTCCTGCGATTGACCGAAATCTACCGCGGCAGCGTTATTGATGTAACAGACCGCAGCTACACCATCGAAATCACAGGTTCCACCGAAAAACTCGACTCTTTCCTCGAAACAGTCGGTCGCGCCCAAATTTTGGAAACCGTACGCACAGGCGCAGCCGGTATCGGTCGTGGCGAGCGCATTTTGAAAATTTAACGCTGTATCGTTCAGACGGCCTTTTACTTTCAACAAAGGCCGTCTGAAAAACAGTAGGAGACAAATATGTCAAGCATCCAAATCGTTGCATTAGTTACCGTCAAACCCGAATACACCGAGGCTCTGGCTGCCCAATTTAAAGAATTGGTCAAAGCCAGCCGTGCAGAAGAAGGCAACATCAGCTACGACCTGCACCAAGAAATCGGCAAACCCAACCGTTTCGTATTCGTAGAAAGCTGGAAATCCCAAGCAGCTATTGATGAGCACAATGCCAGCGAACATTTCCAAAACTTCGTCAAATCCATCGAAGGAAAAACCGAAGCATTGGAAATCGTCTTGATGAACCAAGTCCCTGCCTAATCCCCTATTACTTTTAACTCAACCCGGATTATCCGGAACCCTCTTACACTAAGGAAATAAAATGCAAGTTTATTACGATAAAGACGCTGACCTTTCTCTGATCAAAGGCAAAACCGTTGCCATCATCGGCTACGGTTCACAAGGTCACGCACACGCAGCAAACCTGAAAGATTCCGGCGTAAATGTCGTAATCGGTCTGCGCCAAGGCAGCTCTTGGAAAAAAGCCGAAGCAGCCGGCCACGACGTGCGCACCGTTGCTGAAGCAACTAAAGCAGCCGACGTTGTAATGATTCTGTTGCCTGACGAAAACCAACCTATCGTATACAAAAACGAAATCGATCCTAACTTGAAAGAAGGCGCAGTATTGGCGTTCGCTCACGGCTTCAACGTACACTACAACCAAATCGTACCTCGCGCCGACCTTGACGTTATCATGATCGCCCCTAAAGGCCCAGGCCACACCGTACGCAGCGAATTCCTGAAAGGCGGCGGCGTACCTTCCTTGATCGCCGTTTACCAAGATAAAAGCGGCAAAGCCAAAGACATCGCCCTGTCTTACGCAGCAGCCAACGGCGGCACTAAAGGCGGCGTAATCGAAACCAACTTCCGCGAAGAAACCGAAACCGACCTGTTTGGCGAACAAGCCGTATTGTGCGGTGGCGCAGTTGAATTGGTGAAATGCGGCTTTGAAACTTTGGTTGAAGCCGGTTACGCTCCAGAAATGGCCTACTTCGAATGTCTGCACGAGCTGAAACTGATCGTTGACCTGATGTACGAAGGCGGTATTGCCAACATGAACTACTCCATTTCCAACAATGCCGAATACGGTGAATACGTTACCGGCCCTGAAGTAGTGACTCCTGCAACCAAAGCTGCGATGAAAAAAGCGCTATACCGCATTCAAAGCGGCGAATATGCGAAAATGTTCATCCAAGAAGGCGCAACCAACTACGCCAGCATGACTGCCCGTCGCCGTCTGAACGCCGACCACCAAATTGAAAAAGTGGGTGCACAACTGCGTTCTATGATGCCTTGGATCGCTAAAAACAAACTGGTTGACCAAGACAAAAACTAATCTGTCTTTCAAGCAAATGAAACCTGCCTGATTACTCAGGCAGGTTTTTTTATAATTTTAAAACCCAATACACTATAAACCTCACTCAACAAGGCCGTCTGAAGACAATATAAACAACATTTACCCCCAACCTCTATAAACTGTCTTTCATGATTCTCCTAAAATTTCCTTTTAAAAAAACATATTACGAAATAAACGACTATTTTCTATACCTACTCTGTCTGCAAAAAACAACGTTTCCCAACAAAAATACGCCTAAAACAAGAGGAAAATTTGTTTTCTTAAGCCATAACCTTTATATTATGGTCATGGAATCGTTGAAACAGAACGATATCGTAATAAGAAGAACGAATGCTCGCTTCTTCACACTTAAAAAAGGAAAACAGCAATGAAAAAATCCCTGATTGCCCTGACTCTGGCTGCCCTGCCTGTTGCAGCTATGGCTGACGTAACTCTGTACGGTCAAATTAAAGCTGGCGTAGAAATTTCTAAAGTAAAAGAGGGTAAGACTTCTTCTAAAACTGCTACTGAGATTGCTGACTTCGGCTCTCGCATCGGTTTCAAAGGCCACGAACACTTGGGTAGCAACCTGAATGCTATCTGGCAAGTTGAACAAAAAACTTCTATCGCCGGTGGTGACTCTGGTTTCGCTAACCGTGAATCTTTCTTGGGCTTGGAAGGCGGTTTCGGTAAAATTCGTGCCGGTAACTTGGATAATGCCCTGAGCAACAGCAGCGACAGCTTCGACCCTTGGGAATCTAGTGCAGCTAACGAAGATGCTCTGCAATTGGGTAAAATCAAACGTGTAGATTCTCGTAAAGTATCTGTACGTTACGATACCCCTGTATTTGGTGGTTTCAGCGCAAGCGTACAATACCAACCACGTGACAATGCTAACCCTAGCGACAAATATACTCACACTGTGAAAAGCCGCGAGTCTTACGACTTGGGTCTGAACTACGAAAACTCTGGCTTCTTCGGTCGCTATGCTGGTTCTTATGCTAAACGTGCTGACTTGACTGCTGATTACTTGAAAGTATTCAACCGCAACAATAATTTGGCTGCTGGTACTTACAAAGATCACCAAGCTCACCGTCTGACTGCTGGTTACGATGCTAACAACCTGATGGTTGCTGTTGTAGGTCAATACGAAGGCTTCAAAGCTGACGTAGCTGGTGCTAAGAAAAACGAACGTACTGAAGTTGGTGCAACTGCTGCTTACCGCTTCGGCAACGTAACTCCTCGTGTTTCTTACGCTCACGGCTTCAAAGCTAAAGAAGAAGGCGTGAAA
Source organism: Neisseria sp. P0021.S005 (assembly GCF_051956955.1). NCBI lineage: Bacteria > Pseudomonadati > Pseudomonadota > Betaproteobacteria > Neisseriales > Neisseriaceae > Neisseria > Neisseria sp. P0021.S005. The sequence continues at coordinate 8,462 of NZ_JBQCWY010000063.1, forward strand.
CAAGAGAACAGCGCTTACAACCAAGTTATCGTTGGTGCTGACTACGACTTCTCTAAACGCACTTCTGCTCTGGTTTCTGCCGGCTGGTTGAAAGAAGGCAAAGGCGACTACAAATACGAGAAAACTGCTGGCACTGTTGGCCTGCGTCACAAATTCTAATCTTTGGATTAGTATGAAAAAGAGCCTGTTTTATGCAGGCTCTTTTTTATTCTTATGCCCTACCCTCAACGAAAATTAATTTAAGCGTTGTATATAAAAAGGCCGTCTGAAACCAATCAGTTTCAGACGGCCTTTAGTCTATCTATCCTTATTGCCAAATAACAATAAGTTCAACAGACAAGCTTTATTTCTCATTTAAAATCTTACCAACAATCTCGCCCACATCTTTGGACAAACCTTCTTGTGCATGGATGCGTTGCAACTCTTTAGTCATAACGGCTTTGCGGTTGGCTTCCAATTTGTTGCAGATGTTGAAAGCCTGCACCAGTCGAGCGGCAACTTGCGGATTAAAGCGGTCAATTTCCATCACTTTATCTGCTACAAAGCGGTAGCCGCTGCCGTCTTCTGCATGGAAGTGCGGAATATTACGACTGAAGCTCATCAATAAAGAACGGGCTTTATTTGGGTTTTCAATACTGAACTTAGGATGATTCAAGGCCGTCTGAACTTGCTGTAAAGTATCTTTACGGCGACTTGAGGCAATCAGGGCAAAGTATTTGTCCATTACCAAAGCATCATCGGCGAATTTATCGGCAAATTGTGTCAACAAACGATCGCGGATTTCACTTTCATTGCTGTTGATTGCAGATAAGATACCCCATTCGTGGGTCATGTTTTGCGCCATTGCTTCGTAATTCTCCGCAACGTGTTCGATATGCGCAGCGTCAGCACGGAGAACGAATGCCCTACAAGTATTACGCAAAGTACGCCAGCCGGCCAATTCTGGGCTGTATTCATAACGAACAGCAGCATCGGCTTGATTTTCTTGCTCGGCAGCTTGACGGTTCAGCTCGCGCCATTGAGGCAGGAACTTGACGGCAACAGCATTGAGCAAGGCTTCTCGCGCTTGATGAACCTGAATCGGGTCAATATTTTCTTCTTCCGCCCATACATCGGTTTCAGACGGCATTTGCAGCAAAATGGCACGGAATGCTGGATCAAAGTCACCGGAAACCACCAAAGCCAAAGCATCCATCAATGCTTTGTGTTCCGGCAAAGGACGGCCTTCCGCCAATGCCTGACGGTTGGCATTAATGGCACGATGGTACAAGGTTTGAGCAGCTTCCCAACGGGCAAACTCATTTTCATCTGCCGCAAGTAAAGTCGCCAATTCTTGATCGCTGTATGGATAGTTCAGGGTAACCGGTGCAGAGAAGTCACGCAGCAGAGACGGGATAACCGGCTCATTGACACCGCCCAAGACAAAAATCTGCTCGGCCTCGGTCAATACCAAAACCGCCTCTTTCACCCGTTTGCCTTGATATTCAAACTCAACCGCTTCGCCTTTTTCGTTCAGCAAACCAGTTTTGACCGGAATCATCATCGGCTGTTTGTCCGCCATATCGGGCGTGGCCGGAATGGTTTGTTTGATGGTCAATTCAAACGCTCCATCTTTCAGACGGCCTTGAGCATCTAAAACCGGCGTGCCAGCTTGGCTGTACCACAAAGCAAACTGATCAAGATTGATGCCGTTTGCGTCTGCCATTGCGGCACGGAAATCATCACAAGTCACAGCTTGACCGTCGTGGCGTTGGAAATACAGCTTCATGCCTTTTTGGAAGCCTTCTTCCCCAAGCAAGGTGTGATACATGCGCACCACTTCCGCACCTTTTTCATAAACGGTCATGGTGTAGAAGTTGTTCATCTCTTCATAGCTGGCCGGGCGGACAGGATGCGCAGTCGGGCCCGCATCTTCAGGGAATTGGAACAAGCGCAGCATGCGGACATTGTCGATACGGCGTACCACGCGGCTGGCTCGGTCGCCAGAAAACTCTTGATCACGGAATACGGTCAAACCTTCTTTCAGCGACAATTGGAACCAATCGCGGCAGGTCACGCGGTTGCCCGTCCAGTTATGGAAATATTCGTGGCCGACAGCAGATGCGATGCCTTCAAAATCAGTAGCGTTCGCGGTACAGCTGTTGGCCAGCACAAACTTGGTGTTGAAAATATTCAAACCTTTGTTTTCCATTGCGTCCATATTGGAATCGCCCACGGCAACGACCATGAAAATATCCAAGTCGTATTCCAAACCGAAGCGTGTTTCGTCCC
>NZ_JBQCWY010000064.1:0-10690 GCF_051956955.1 Neisseria sp. P0021.S005
AGTCGGGCGCTGGGATGTACTGCATCAGGTCGGCGGTTTCCAGCGTCGGTTTCTTCAACAGCGCAATCGCCGCCTGCGTGACTTCGTTCAAATTGTGTGATGGGATTTCGGTCGCCATGCCCACCGCGATGCCCGATGCGCCGTTGAGCAAGACCATAGGCAGACGGGCTGGCAGATGTACAGGTTCGTCAAACGCGCCGTCGTAGTTCGGTACAAAATCCACCGTACCCTGATTGATTTCGGACAACAGCAATTCCGCAATCGGCGTCAGCCGTGCTTCGGTATAACGCATCGCCGCCGCTCCGTCGCCGTCGCGTGAGCCGAAGTTGCCGATGCCGTCGATTAAGGGATAGCGCAAGGTAAAATCCTGCGCCATGCGAACCATCGCTTCATAGGCAGAACTGTCGCCGTGCGGGTGATATTTACCCAAAATCTCGCCGACCACGCGCGCGGATTTCACCGGCTTCGCCCCCGCCGTCAAACCCATATCGCGCATGGCAAACAAAATACGTCGTTGTACAGGCTTTTGGCCGTCTGAAACTTCAGGCAGCGCGCGACCTTTAACCACGCTCATGGCGTATTCGAGATAGGCGCGTTCGGCGTATTGACCTAACAGCAGGTAGTCTTCGCCGATAGGAGATGGGCTTGGAGCGGAAATGTGTTCTGTCATCAGGATGGTAAAACGAAATAAATTAAAGAAGGATATTGTAAAGCAAAATCGGTAGTCATAGCCAATTTGAGTGATGAACGGTAGTGCAGCGACAATAAGGCTTACCGAATCAGGTCAGCAAATGGAATCCGTTTCGACAAAAAAGGCCGTCTGAAACCATTTCATGTTTCAGACGGCCTTTTCATTTTGGTTTTAAATCAAAACTTCGTTATTCTGCAGTAGCCGGTTTGGCCGCAGTTTTAATGGTTAAGGTCAACGCGGCGGCAATAGCGAGGAAAACACCGGCAAACGTCATCGCGTTGGCAGGATTTGAACCCAAGAAGGTTTTGTACACCCAGCCGAAAGATACGGTTTCAATCAGCATTGGAATCACAATCATCATGTTCACAATACCCATGTACACGCCATAACGTTCTTTCGGAATAGAACCGACCACAATCATAAACGGCACGCCCATCATACTTGCCCAACCGACACCGAAACCAATCATTGGGACAAACATTAAGTATTTATTACCGATGTGCGGAATGCTAAGCAAGGCCAGTGCGGCAAGGGTTACGGCAAAGGCATGAACATATTTGGCGGCATATTTGCGTGCCATCCACATCAAGCCAAAAGCAGAGATAAAGGTTACAACGTTGTAGGAAGCGTTTACCAAACCGGTCCATGCAACCGCTTGACTATACGCTTCGGTATTTTCAACAGTCGAATCCCAAACGGATTGGACGATACTGTGAGAAATATATTGCCAGTAGATAAAGAGTGCGTACCATTGGAAGAGATACACCAAAGCCAGTTGCCTCAGGGCAGTCGGCATTTCGCGTACAGCAACGATAATATCTTTAACAGCATGAGCCGGACCACTTGGTTGCGCTTTAATGGCTGCCATTTCTGCAGGACTAGGCTCGCGTTCGGATGTCGATAAAACGGTAACCAAAACCGAACCGATAGAGCAAACCGCACCAATATAGAACGAACCGAATACCCAATACGGGATACCCGCTTCGGAAGTTTGTTTCAACCAACCGATTTGCTGGAAGATATAGAGGGAAACGTTGGCCAGTGTAATACCCAAACCGGTAAACACAGACTGCATCAAGAAACCGGTAGATTGCTGATGTTCAGGAACCGTATCGGCAATAAAGGCACGGAAAGGTTCCATTGCAGTATTGTTACTGATGTCCAAGAGCCACAGCAACAATACAGCTACCCACAATGCGGTAACGTGCGGATAGATAAAGAGACAGAGGCTGCAACCGATGGCGCCAATCAAGAAATACGGGCGGCGGCGACCCAATCCAGGCACCCAAGTGCGGTCACTCATCGCACCAATCATCGGCTGCACCAGCAAACCGGTAATCGGGCCTGCCATATTCAAAATCGGCAACTGGCTCGGATCGGCATGAAGAAAGCTGAAAATCGGGTTAATCGCAGTTTGCTGCAACCCGAAGCTGTATTGAATGCCGAAGAAACCGAAGTTCATCAGCATAATCTGGCGAAGTGTCATCGCCACTTGTGGGGAGATTTTCATAGGAAGGCTACTCCTGGATAATAAACTATGGAAACAACAAACTCCAATTTCAGCAGTATGACGCTCTTATTGTATTGGGCCGCCTTTTTCAATGAGGCAACCCTGTTTTCAGACGGCCTTCATTTTGACCGTTTATATAATCTTGTTTTGATGTGTGTTTGTGTTGTTTGAAGCTTATTTTTAGGCCGTCTGAAACTATTTATTCATCACAGACTGACGCCAGATGGTTTCCCCAACGACCTTGACGGGCCGAACCGTACCGGCCGGATGTTCGATGTATTGGAACAGCAAATCCGCCGCCATCGCACCCATGCGCAAATAGGGCAACTCAGTACTGGTCAACGGCGGAAACAGCGTTTCCGCAATCGCGCTGTGGTTATCATATCCAGCAACAGAGACTTGCTCGGGAACCCGCATGCCGCGCGTCCTCAAAATCCCGTACACGCGTACTGCCATTTCATCGTTACCGCAGCAAATTACCGTCGGCGGAAGCGGCAAAGACAACAGTTTCAAAATAGCCGAAATCAAAGATCCGCTGTCATTGCTGAAGTCAGGATAACCAGTTTGCACCAAATCAGGATCGAAGACAATATCCGCATCAGCCAAAGCACGGCGGTATCCGGCCAATCTCAATCTTGTCGCTTCCACGCCCGGCTGCAAAGTCACATAAGCAATCCGTTTGTGTCCGCTTTGGATAATCCGGCGCACCAAGCCATACTGCCCTGCTTCGTCGTCCGGCAAAACCGACGGCGTACCTGCCAAATCAAAACAGTTGACCAACACCATCGGGCAACGGTTGAGCACTTCCGGCAGCAATACTTCCTGATGGAAACCTGCCACATATAAAATCCCCTCGGCACGATGCTCCATAAAGGTACGGATCAGTGGCTCCATCTGACCGGGCTGACCCGGCTTGTTGTCGATGTCGGCAATCATCAAAATCTTGCCTTGTGCGCGAATCCGCTGCTGAATGCCCTTAATCAAGAACATATCCGGTATGCCGTGTCCGCCCGTATTCTCGCCTGTCCGCGAAATGGCGCCGGTAATCAGACCGATCAAGCCAGAACGGTGTGACCGCATAATCCTCGCCGCAGAAGACGGAATATAGCCCAAAGCAGCAATCGCTGTTTCTACTTTAGAACGGGTTTTATCACTGACCGACGCATCGCCGTTAATCACCCGGCTGACCGTCTTGGGAGATACCCCGGCATAAGCAGCGACATCATAAATTGTAGCCATCTTACGGACCTGTCCCGACAAGATTTCAATAATGTTACATAGGATAACACAGCAGACATCGGTGTCATACCCCCTTTTTTACAGAAACTTGATGATAATCAACCGTTTTCATTGCATTTCGCATACATTTCTTAAACAAAACCGACCCTCCCACCTCCCAAAAGTTGTCCAAATTTGTTAAACTACAAACAACTACAAAAAGCAGAAAATAGATACCCTGCTTGTTTACCGTTACATACTAAGGAAACGAAATGTCCGCATACTCAGACGCATGGCAGGCCTTGGAAACCCATCATGCCGGTACTCAACACGTTACCCTGCGCGAACGCTTCGCCGCAGATGCCGAACGTTTCAACAATATGCACGAAATTCTGCACGGTTTGTTATTTGATTACAGTAAAAACCGCCTAGATGAAAACACCCTTGACTTATTGTGCCAACTCGCCGAAGCAGCCGATTTGCCACAATATATGCAGGCCATGAACAGCGGTGAAAAAATCAACACCAGCGAACACCGCGCCGTCCTCCACACCGCCCTGCGCCTGCCTGCCAATGCCAAACCTGTTTACGTTGACGGCGAAAACATCGTGCCAAATGTTCATCACGAACTCAACCGCGCATTCGAGTTCGCACGCCAACTTTTAGACGGCACGCACGCAGGCATTACCGGTAAAGCGATTACCGACTTGGTTCACATCGGTATCGGCGGCTCCGATTTAGGGCCGCGCATGGCCACACAGGCGCTGCAGCCTTATTGGCAAAACATACGCGTCCACTTTGTCAGCAACTCCGATGATGCCGACCTGGCCCAAACCCTTCTCGGCCTCAACCCCGAAACCACCGTATTCAGCATTGCCAGCAAATCGTTCCGCACACCGGAAACCCTGCTCAATGCCTACGCTGCGCGTACTTGGTATCGAGATGCAGGTTTGCCTGATTCCGGCATCTACCGCCACTTCTGCGCCATTTCCGCCGATGTGGCCGCAGCCCAAAACTTCGGCATCTCCCCCGACAAAGTCTTCGCCATGTCCGACTGGGTTGGCGGCCGCTATTCCGTCTGGTCGCCCATCGGCCTGCCGCTGATGGTTGCCGTTGGCGAAAAAGCGTTCCGCAAAATGCTTGCCGGTGCACACGCGATGGATACCCACTTCTTCGAAACGCCATTCCGCCGCAACATTCCCGTCCTGATGGCGCTCATCAATGTTTGGTACAACAACTTCCAACATTCAGACGGACAAACCGTTGTCCCATACAGCCACAACATGCGCCTCTTTACCCCGTGGCTCAACCAGCTCGATATGGAAAGCCTCGGCAAACAGCGTACTTCAGACGGCCAACCCGTTTCCTGCACCACCGGCGGCATCGTCTTCGGCGATGAAGGCGTCAACTGCCAACATGCCTACTTCCAGCTTCTACACCAAGGCACGCGTCTGATTCCCGTCGACTTCATCGTCCCCATGACCACAGTCTACGGCAACCACCGCCAACACCGCTTTACCGTTGCCAATGCCTTCGCCCAAGCCGAAGCGCTGATGAAAGGTAAGACCTTAAACGAAGTACAAATCGAATTGGCCGCCCTGCCCCAAGACGAACGCAACCGCCTTGCACCGCAAAAAGAATTCCCCGGCAACCGTCCGAGCAACAGCCTGCTCATCGACAGCCTGACGCCTTTCAACCTCGGCATGCTGATGGCTGCTTACGAACATCGTACTTTCGTTCAAGGCGTGATTTGGCGTATCAACCCCTTCGACCAATGGGGCGTGGAATACGGTAAAGAGCTGGCCAAAACCATCGAACCCGAACTCGAACGCGGCACGCCTGCACACGACAGCTCCACCAACGGTCTGATCGCCTTCTACCGCAGTTGCAACGCAAGATCGAAGGCCGTCTGAAAATAAAATGCCCGTAAGACAAGCATATCTGCCTGTCTTACGGGCATTTCAAAACCTAATCGGCGGTAAGAATGAACCGTTAAAGCACCGCACTTTTAGACAAAAGTAGCTAGATTTTGATATAAAAAAAGGCTAAATCGATAATGACTTAGCCTTTTTCATCAGACTTGATTAGTTGTTTGTTGTTAATGCGCCTAAATCTTTATCAACTAAGAACAAACCTTTACCATCTTCACCAAGAAGATTTAATTTATCCAAAATTCCACTGAATAATTTTTCTTCTTCATGTTGTTCAGCCACATACCATTGTAAGAAGTTAAAGGCAGAGTAGTCTTTCTCTTCAAAAGTTCTACCAACTAATTCATTGATTTTAGAGGTAATTAACTTTTCATGTTCATAAGTTAATTCAAGTACTTGTTTCAATGATGAAAATTGATGAGGTGGTTCATCAATTTGTGTGATGATAGCCAATGCGCCGGTCTCATTTAAATAAGTGAAGAGTTTACGCATATGCTGCATTTCCTCAGCCGCATGCTCTGATAAAAATTTTGCAGCTCCTTCGAAACCTTGTTGTTCGCACCAGGCGCTCATTTGTAAATATAAGTTAGAAGAATAAAACTCTAAATTCATTTGATCATTTAATAGTTTAATCACGCTATTTGATAACATTTTATTTCTCCTATTCTTATAAAGTTTTTAATTCACGATCAATGTAGTAGAGCGCTGTACCACTTTCACCAAGAAGTTTGAATTTATCAACAATACTGTTAAATAATTTTTCTTCTTCATGCTGTTCAGCTACATACCATTGTAAGAAGTTAAAAGTAGAGTAATCCTTTTCTGCAAAAGTACTCTCAACTAACTCATTAATTTTAGATGTCACTAGTTTTTCGTGTTCAAGTGTTGTTTCAAAAACTTCTTTTAATGAAGCGTAATCGTGTTTAGGGGCGTCAATTTTACCTAACAAAGGCATTCCACTGGTTTCGCTCACATAAGTAAACAACTTTTGCATATGTTCCAATTCTTCATCGGCATGACGAAGTAAAAATGCTGCAGCGCCTTCATAACCATGTTTATGGCACCATGCACTCATTTGCAAATAGACATTTGATGAATACAACTCGAGATTAATTTGTTCGTTTAATTTTGCTGTAATTGACTTACTTAGCATAACTAACTCCTTTTCTCAATGCGGTTAATAGATGTATCACAATAAAAAATTTGTATTTGCGGATGAATTTTACTCATTTTATTGAGAATAGTCAATTTTATTTTATCAATTTTTATGTAACCCATTAATTTAAAAGGATTTTAAAAATAAATCATTCTCATTTGGTTCAATTTAATGAAATGAGTTATCAATATCTCCTTTGCCTAAATTCTCTAGAGAAATGATGAGGTGTTGGAAGGAGAATCGTAGATTTCCAAAGTTTTTTGCTCTCACTTATCAACTCCAAAATACTGGATAAATAGAAAACATGAAAATTCAATGTTTTTTATAGAATTACGCATCAAAGCGATATAGTTTCAAAGTAGGTTATCCTTAATATTTGAATGTGACAATTACCATTTATTATTTAACATAATATACATATTGTTGAAAAATCTACTGGTTAACTTCAATCAGGGAAAGCATGAAGAAGTTAGGAAGTTGGTTGGAAAGTTGATTAGGGTAGATTTTATTCAAATGAAAGACTAGGCTATGAAATCAAAATTTGTGTATAAGTTACTGGTAATTTCAAAGTACCTGTATATTTTAATTTGTATATCAATACCAATCGTTTTTATTTATGAAAGCTACCAAGGAGATAATGTTGATTTTATGATTTATATTCATGCTTTTATTATTTTTTCCATATTGGGTGTATTGACTCAATATTCTACATCTAATTTTTTTGAAAAGGAAAAATAACATGATTGAACTATCCATTGAGGATCTGGAACTAATTTATGGAGGAGGCTTAGGAGAGAGAATCCTTCAAGGAGGAGCAAATGGTGCATAAATAGGGGGATCAATTGGTGCAGGTATTGGTCTGGGTGTCGGTATAGCTTTTGGCAGTATTCCTGCCGGACCAGCTATTATGGTCGGTGGCACAATTGGTGCTGCTGTTGGTGCTGCAACTGGTATGGGTGTTGCAGCATATGAGTATTACCAAGAAACTCAGCCTAAAGGGACAGTAACGATCGGTCCGATTTCTGCTTTTGCTGTGGACAAATCAGGAAACGGCTACACTGACGGCACAAATTACCACTGATATTTCTCATCGTTCAAACGATCTCTAGGGGTCGTCTGAAACTTTCTTAACTTCAATTTTATGAATACACCCAAGCAACCCTTCTTCCGTCCTGAAGTCTCCGTTGCCCGCCAAACCAGTTGTTCCAACAAAAGGCCGTCTGAAACTTAATTTGTCAAAGTTTCAGACGGCCTTTTATTATTCAATAAAGATAGCAGAAGTTGATTCGCCATATCCCCCATCTTTGCTACAATATCCCTTTTCTTTTTTATTGATTCCACTATGACAACCGCACCCCAACCCAGCACTTGGCGCAAGATTTTTTCGCGCAAAATGCTGATCTGCATTTTCACAGGCTTCACTTCGGGGTTGCCGCTTTATTTTCTATACAGCCTGATTCCAGCATGGCTGCGTAGCGAACACATTGATTTGAAAACCATTGGCCTATTTGCATTGATTGGTTTCCCCTACACTTGGAAATTCATCTGGTCACCTCTTTTGGACACCGTACGCCTGCCATTTTTAGGTTTACGGCGCAGTTGGATGCTGATTACCCAAATAGCACTCCTATTGCTTTTGGCTTCCTATGCATTTGTCCGACCGCAAGAACATTTATCCATCATCTTAGGCTTAGCTTGTGCTACAGCATTCTTCTCCGCCAGCCAAGATATTGTGATTGATGCATTCCGACGCGAAGTACTGTCAGATGAAGAATTGGTATTAGGCAACTCGCTGTATGTGAATGCCTACCGTATTTCTTCATTAATTCCGGCCTCATTAAGTCTGATTTTGGCCGACAGATTGCCTTGGTCAACCGTCTTCATCATTACTTCCCTGTTTATGATCCCAGGTTTACTTGCGACCTTGTTCATAGCACGCGAGCCAGATCACTCAACTCTTGAAACCAAAGGCTTAAAAGAAACCGTTATCGAACCATTTCACGATTTCTTTACCCGCCAGAGTGTGAAGCAGGCTTTGACTATTTTGGCGTTCATCTTGCTGTATAAACTGGGCGACAGCATGGCAACTGCTTTGGCTCAACCGTTTTATCTCGATATGGGCTTCTCTAAAACCGATATTGGTCTGATTGGAAAAAACGCAGGTTTATGGCCGGCTGTAATTTTTGGCGTTATCGGCGGCATTTGGATCACCAAACTTGGGGTTAATCGTGCTCTGTGGTTATTCGGTTTGATACAGTGGGTCACCATTTTAGGCTTTGCATGGCTGGCAAGCTTCGGACATTTTGACCATGTCGGTGCATCGGAACGAATCTTTTTAGCGGTTGTAATTGCGGCTGAAGCAATCGGCGTCGGCTTAGGCACAGCAGCGTTTGTCTCGTATATGGCGCAACAAGCCAATACGGCATTTACGGCAACGCAATTAGCCCTTTTTACAAGCCTATCTGCCGTACCGCGTACATTTATGAACGCAACGGCAGGCTATCTGATTGAAGCGATGGGTTACTTCAATTTCTACTGGCTGTGTTTTGCTTTGGGCATACCGGGCATGTTGCTGCTGTTTAAAGTGGCACCGTGGAATGGTCAAAAAGTGAGTAACTAGATTGCCAGTCTAAAACTTCTAGCAAAACAAAAGGCCGTCTGAATATTCAGACGGCCTTTATCATACAAAAACTTTATTCTGCTTCAGGTTTGACAGTGCTGCGGACATCGCCGCTTTTTTCTTTATGTTTCAAAACAGCGCGGTCGAGCTTGTCCATCAAAACATCAATCGCGGCGTACATATCCTGCTCAATCGCTTCAACGTGCAAATCTTTGCCTGCCAGATGCGCATCGGCTTCGGCTTTTTGATTGACTTTTTCCACCGAGAGCGTAATGGTCACAGAGATGATGTTGTCGGCGTGGCGATTGATTCGTGCCAACTTGTCGGAAACATAGTTTTTGATGGCTTCGGTAACATCAAAATTCAGACCGGTGATTTTCAGATTCATGATACAGCTCCTTCGGTTGATTAGTCCGTCAAAACGGATCGGAATATATCTACTCGGTAAATTTTCGTTTGTGTGCCGGTGGTATGTCTAATGATTCTCTATATTTAGCAACTGTACGTCTGGCGATTTCAATGCCGCGTTGTTTTAATAATTTGACGAGGGCCTCGTCCGAATAAGGTTTGCTGCTGTCTTCGCTTTCAATCAGCTGGCTCAAGACAGCTTTGATTGCGCCTTGACTGAACCCTTCGCCGTCATCATCGGCATTGACTGCCTGTGTGAAGAAATAGCGTAACGCAAACAGGCCGCGCGGGCAAGACAAATATTTCTGGTTGGCAGCGCGCGAAATGGTGCTTTCCGCCAAACCCAATTCGGCGGCGGCATCTTTCATCAGCATGGGCGACAGGCCGATTTCTCCGAAGATGAAAAAATCTTCCTGATTTTTGACAATATACTCGGCAAGGCGGAGGACTGTGCTTTTGCGCAGTTCCAAAGAATCAATGCGCTGTTTGGCTTCACTGATTTTTTCCTTCCACTTCGGCGCGCCCTCTTCCGCCGATTTCATCAGGTCGCAATATTCCTGATTGAGCTGCAGCTTCGGCCAAGCCGCCTCGTTGCTGATGACTTCCCAGCCGTCCTTGCCCTCTTTGACCCAAACGTCAGGCTGAATATAAGGTGTAGGCGTGGCAGAGGCGAAACCGTAGGCCGGATAGGGATTGAGCTCGGCAATCATATCGAGCGCGGCTTCTATGGTTTCGCTGTCGGTATCGGGATAGAGTTTGCGGAAACGCAGAACGTTTTGTTTGCGGTTTTTGCCTAACTCTTGAAGCGAACTTTGCACCAAATGCGCGGCCATTTGTCGGGCAGGAGAAGCCGGCAAACGCATTAATTGCAGCATGAGCGACTCGGTCAAATCGGCCGCCGCTACGCCGGGCGGCTCAAAGGTTTGCAATACATCCAGCGCATTTTGCAGGGCTTCTTCGTCCAGCATCCAATCCAACGGCGTGTGGTCGATGATTTCTTCGAGACTGTCGGTGAGGTAGCCTTGTTCATCCAAAAAATCAATCAAGACGTGAACATAGGCCGCTTCCACTTGCGAGAGCGGATGCTCGCACACTTGGGCATGCAGATAGTGTTTGAAATCCTCTTCTTCGGCGATGTTGCTCCAAATATCTTCGG
>NZ_JBQCWY010000065.1:0-10650 GCF_051956955.1 Neisseria sp. P0021.S005
CGAAAACCATCAGCCCGACCGGATTACCGACTGCTCGGGTTACGAAACCAAACTGGCCTACACCCCCGAAGGACAGTTGGCGCGTATTACCGATGCGCTGGAACAGCACACCGAATACCACTACGACACCGATCAAAACCTCACCCTCGCCCTCTATCCCGACGGCAGCAAAGAGACCTTCGGCTACGATGCCGCAGGTCGTCTGACCACCCATACCGATGCCGAAGGCCACACCACCTCCTACGAATACGGCCAGGACGGTCTGCCGACCCAACGCACCAATGCCTTGGGCCATACCTTCGGCTATCATTACGACCAAGCCCGCCGCCTAGTCGGCCTCACCAATGAAAACGGTGCGCGCTACCGCTTTGCCTACGACATCCTCGACCGACTGATTGCTGAAAGCGGTTTCGACCATAAGCTCACCGGCTACCGCTACAATGCCGGCAACGAACTGATTGAACAGCGCGAATTCGGCGACGACGCTACCCTCGCCGCCAAACTGATGGCGCAGCTGGGCGGACAACCCGTCCCCAAAAAAGATGCCGCCCCGCTTTCAGACGGCCTCGACAGCCAAACCCCGCTGCGGACTACCGAGTTCAAACGCGATATATTGGGACGCTTAATCCATACCCTCGCCCGCAACAATGACAAGGTTCAGGAAACCGCTTACCAATACGACTTGGACGGCAACCTCGTCCGTGCCGCCAACAGCCACAGCATTACCTGCTTCGACTACAACGGCAACGGCCAAATCATCGGCCAGCACCAATGGAAAGTACCGACTAAGGAAGAGAACGCCCGAAACGGTTTGCCCGAAACCGACTGGCGCGATGCGCAGTACGACATGCTGTACCTGCCCGTTACCGAAAGCATCCGCTACCACTACGACTTCAACGGCAACCGTACCGCCACCGTCCTGCCCGACGGCAGACAGATCAACTACCTGTATTACGGCAGCGGCCACCTGCACCAAATCAGCCTCGACGACGAAGTCATCACCGACATCGAACGCGATAAGCTGCACCGCGAAATCTTCCGTACACAGGGTAAACTCGCCAGCCGTTACGAACTCGATCCCCTAGGTCGTCTGAAAAAACAAATCGCCACCCTCAATGATTTGATGGAAAGCGGCAAAGGCAAAACCAAAGTAACATCGGCTTATGCCGTCAAACGTGGCTACGGCTACGACCGCACCGGCAACCTGACCCACAGCACCGACCAGCGGACGGGCACGACGCATTTCGAGTACGACAAACTGGGTAGGATTACCCAAGCCGGTAACGAACTGTTCGCCTTCGACCCCGCGCACAATATCCTCGACATCCCGACGGAAAAGGTCAAACCATACCCTGCCCCCTCTCCCGTGGGAGAGGGTCGGGGAGAGGGCAAAACGACCGCGCCGCTTTCAGACGACCGTTCCGTCATCACCGACAACCGCCTGAAAACCTACAACGGCACGACCTATTACTACGACGACCTCGGCAACCTCATCCACCGCGAACTGGCCGACGGCGAAGTGCAGAACTATTTCTACGACCTGCACGACCAACTGGTTAAGGCGGAAATCTTCAAAAAAGACGGCAGCAAAGAGACTTGGTCGTACACCTACGACGCCTTGGGCAGAAGGATAGGCAAAGGTCGTCTGAAAAACGAAGAAGTTTCAGACGACCTCGAAAACCAAACCCGTTTCGTTTGGGACGGCAGCCATTTGCTGCAGGAAGTCCACCCGGACGGCAGGTATACCTATCTCTACACCGACCCGGATTCCTACGAACCGCTGGCACAGGTCCGCAATTGGACAACCGAAGACGGCGAAAGCCACCAACAAATCCACTACTTCCACTGCGACCAAATCGGCATCCCGCGTGAAATGACCGATGACGAAGGCAACCTGGTTTGGTTTGGCAACTATACCGGCTGGGGTCGTCTGAAAGAGGAAACCAAGGTAACGGATAGCGCTTACCAACCCTTCCGCCTGCAAAACCAGTATGCCGACCGTGAGACGGGGTTGCATTACAATTTCTTTAGGTATTACGAGCCTGATGTGGGTCGGTTTATCAACCAAGACCCGATTAGACTGTGGGGTGGAAACAATTTTTATCAATTTGCGCCGAACGTGCAGGGATGGGTTGATATTTTTGGTTTATATAATGCTCAGAAATGTGCATCAATTGCAGCTAGAATAGAAAATCTTAAATACGAAATATACGTAAAACGTATTCCCGCACTTGAGAGTAATCCAAATAATTTACCGTGGCGAATTGGTCCAGGGGAAGCTCTTAGAGATACTGTCCGAGGTCATGTAAAGCTACTGAATGCTGCGTATAGTAAACTAGCTAAAGCCGAAAAAGAGTGGGTGGATAATGATTGCGACAAACCACCACCTCCTTCTTCTCCCGTAACAAAATGCACTAATTGCTCCACTGAAGACAAAACATCTACTAATAATGATGCTTTAACAGCAATCGCCCTTGTTGGAACTGTTGTGCTAGTTAGTGTTTGTATATATTCAACGGCGGGAGTATGTGGTGCTTTTGTGGCAGGAGGAAGTTTTGTAGGAGCAATGTGAAGTTTAATATTGATATAGGAGCATGATAATTATGCGCAATAGTGATTTTTATATACAAAATATGATTGAAGCTTCTTTAGAACAAGAAGATTTCAGTCAAATAATTATACTACTAGATTCGCTACCATCTAAAAATATACGTAGAGCATTGTATTTATTATCAGAAATATTCCCAAATAAAATAGAAATTACTGAGAATGAATTTAAATTTATTAAATATATATTATCTAATAATAAATTTATAGTAGTTCAAAGCATCTCTGATTTTCTGAGAGCAATATCTATACTCAACTTTAATGACCTACAAAAACAGGAAATTGCTGATTTGATTTTTCAAAATCTAAATATTTTAAGCAAAAATTGTGATTTTGAGTTAAATGTACTAATAACAAAATTAATAGAACCCAATAAATTTTTTATGCAAGTTGAGAAAATTAAAAATAATTTAGATGATTATTCAAGAAAATATTTATTAGATTTTATTTTTTATGAGAAAGAATATCTTGAAAATGGCTTTAATGAAGATGAAATAAATGATTTCATAAAATTTTTGAGCTACCCTAGATAAAATAGCAAGCCGTAGCCCGCACGTAGTATGTGTGCCCAAAGGCATGCACGCGGGTTTTGTTCTTACAATTTAAAAGGCCGTCTGAAATTCTTTCAGACGGCCTAACCAATGGAGAAACAGTCACCGTCGTCAGCCTTTGCTACGGCTACGACTATACCGGCAACCTGATCCACCGCAAACTGCCGGACGGCGAAGTGCAGAACTATTTCTACGATCTGCACGACCAACTGGTTAAAGCGGAAATCTTCAAAAAAGACGGCACGAAAGAGACTTGGGCCTACACCTACGACGCCTTGGGCAGAAGGATAGGCAAAGGCCGTCTGAAAAACGAAGAAGTTTCAGACGGCCTGAAAGAGGAAACCGGATTCGTTTGGGACGGCAGCCACCTCTTGCAAGAAATCCACCCGGACGGCAGGTATACCTATATCTACACCGATCCCGACAGCTATGAACCTTTGGCACAGGTACGCAACTGGACCAACGAAGACGGCGAAAGCAAACAGGAAATCCACTACTTTCACTGCGACCAAATCGGCATCCCGAGAGAGATGACCGATAAAGACGGCAACCTGGTTTGGTTTGGCAACTACACCGGTTGGGGCCGTCTGAAAGAGGAAACCAAGGTAACGTATAACGCATACCAACCCTTCCGATTGCAAAACCAGTACGCTGACCGTGAGACAGGGCTGCATTACAACTTCTTCAGGTACTATGAGCCTGATGCGGGTCGATTTATCAATCAGGACCCGATTAGGTTGTGGGGCGGGGATAATTTTTATTGGTTTGCACCAAATTCTAGTGCTTGGATTGATGTTTTAGGTTTAGCAAGTATTTTTGAGAAACTTAAAATTACAACTTCTGATGGATTTTTGTTTAAAGGATTTACTGTTAAGGCACCATTTAACATACCTGTACAGAGATTTGGAGATTTGCATCTTAATTCAAGTCGTGGAGATTTTTGGGGGCTACGTATAGGAACTAACAAATTCATAAAAAATTAAAAGAAAGGGAAAGTGTTAGAAATGCCTAAGTTAAAAATTTTGAATGAAACTCCTTTAGACTTTCAAGAAAAATTTTTGTTTGACAAATGGGAAGTCAGCTACCTTGATTTGATGGAAGTAAATCAAGGTTCTCCCTTAGTTGGGAGTCTATCCATTAACGGTCAAGTTATTATTAAAGAACAGGGGTTTGGAGGGCCTTTGTTGTATTTCAATAGAAAAATATATATTCCAGTTTTCATTAGACGATTTTGCGTTGTTGGATTTAGGCTTGCAACATTAAATTTAGATGATTTATCAATTGAGTATATTGGGGGTATCGAAGACTTGGTTTATCTGAAAGAGATAAAAGGTAATAGAATTTATTTCTATACAGATATATATAAAAGCACAGAAAAGAATTTAACTTTATATTAACAAATATATCTCAAGAATATGCTGTAAACTGAAGCGTGCCGAGATAAATAAGACGATTTTTTGAGAAAAATGAAGTGCTGTTTTATTTCATAATGTGAAAGCTATTTTCAAATCCTGCCGATCTTAAGGCAGGATTTTTAATTAAGCGATGGCGTCGTCGCTATCCGATAGGGTTGATGGGGGGATAATCTTTATCAATTTGCACCTAATACCCAAGTATGGGTCGATTGGTTAGGTTTAGCTGGAGTTGATATGAATTTATTCCTAAGTAATGAAGACATACACTCTTACGCTCATAAAGTTGCCAATAAACCGAATACTTTCCAAGTAGGAGGGCATGGTAATCCTTCATTGATGGTAGATGGAGCTACAGGTGAAAGATTAGATGCTAAAAAATTAGCAGCGAGAATTAAAAAAAATCCTAACTATAAATCAGGTATGACGGTTGAGATTTTATCCTGTAATACAGGAAAAGGAGCAAACCCTCTTGGACAACAACTTGCTAATGAATTAAATACTACAGTTAAAGCACCAAATGAATATCTTTGGTTTTCAAGTAACGGGGAATTAACACCGATGGGAATGAAGGCTGATCGCTCGCAAGATACAAGCAAACCAGGCACCATGAGAAGCTTTACTCCTCAAAGTAAAAAATAAGTAAGGAACATGCTAACTATGGAAATACTGAAAAATTTCTTAATTTTATTTTTGTTATTAACCCCTTTAATATCATGTAAACAACATCCGGAAAGAAATGAGAAAATGACTGACTTCATATCAACAGGTAGTACTTATTGGATTCCAGATGAAGAAATTCAAATTCTCGAAAAGAACGCCACTAATGGAGATAAAAACTCAGCATTCAAATTATATCAATACCATATGTTTGTATCTTTAGATCAAGATTTGGAATTTAAATGGCTAGAGATAGCGGCAAAAAATGGACATCCAATTGCCCAATCCAATTTAGCCGATTTATTTTTCACACAAGGCAATAAAGAAAAAGCCATATTTTGGGCTAAAAAGGCATATATAAATGGTGCCAAACTACCAGACGAATTAAAAATATTGATAAATATCAATTAATTAATAAGATTTAGCGGACTATCGTTACAAACCTAAAACTTCTGGAGGAGGATTAAGAAAATGTTGGAAACTTCCTAAGGGGCACATTATCGAACAGGACTCATTCCATGGAGAATATTTGATATCAAATAAAGTTTCAAAAATTAATCTTACTTATTTAAGAAATTAGACACAAAAAATTATGACTATTTTTTGCCCTGTTAAGAAGATATTATTTACCCAATAATGTGAAGATAATATCTTAACAGAGCATTAAGTTTGTCTGGAAGGAATGTTTTAAGACAACCTTAATGCCATAGCTCATAATACCTGAAAAAGTTGTAATGCATAATCGAAATGGTTAGCGAGCAGTTCCAGATATATCCATTTCTCTTTTTAGTTTGCCCCAGTCGTAATAATTCCCAAACCAGAGGTTATCTTCACAGTCGGTCATCCCTCTTGGGATACCAATTTGATTACAGAGGAGGTAGTGTGTCTGTTGGCTGCTTTCTTCTGCAGTTGTCTAATCGTGAATTTACACCAGTAGCTTGACTCTTTCGGCACCTGAAAACCAGAAAGAGAAGATAGTACTGGAATAGAGGCAAGCCCTAATGGGTCAATCTATCTTTCCCCAAAAAATTGAACCTAATTCAACAAATCGTCCCTCATATACCGGACAACCCCCTTAAAGAATACAACGGCAGCAACTATTACTACGACCACTTCGGCAACCTGATCCACCGTGAACTGGCCGACGGCGAAGTACAGAACTACTTCTGCGATCTGCATGACTAACTGGTCAAAGCCGGAATCTTCAAAAAAGACGGCACAAAAGAGACTTGGGCCTACACCTACGATGCTTTGGGTAGAAGGATAGGCAAAGGACGTCTGAACAACTAAGAAAGCTATTTAAAAAATTAAATAACTATAAACTTATAAATGTAAAAATAAATGTAAAAAAATAAGCCATCACTATTCTTTAGTGATGGCTTATTTTAAAGTAACTGGCACGCCCACGGGGAATCGAACCCCGGTTACCGCCGTGAAAGGGCGATGTCCTAACCGCTAGACGATGGGCGCGGAGATTTTCTGTGGCGCACCCGGAGCGATTCGAACGCCCGACCCTCTGGTTCGTAGCCAGATACTCTATCCAACTGAGCTACGGGTGCATCAAGAAAGATTCGAATTATAAAGAGAGGGCTATTTATTGTCAAGCGTTTTATTTGGAAAACTTGCAGACAGCGTGTAAAATGCGCATTTGCTATTGAATTTACAGAGAATAAAATGTCAGATTTCGCACGCTGGCCGCTCTTATCCGAAGCATTTTCCCGTTTGGGACGGCCTGTGGTCGTGGTGGATTTGGAGACGACCGGTGGAAATTTCTATCAAGACAGGATAACGGAAGTCGCCCTTGTTCGCTTTGAGCAAGGACGCGCCTCACATTACGAGCAATTGGTCAATCCTTGCCGCAGCATTCCCGAATTTGTTGCCAGGCTGACCGGAATTCATGATGAAACGGTAAAAAACGCGCCTGTCTTTGCCGATATTGCAGGCGATTTGTTGCCGCTGCTGCAAGGTGCAGTGGTTGTTGCCCACAACAGCCGCTTTGACTACACCTTCCTGCGCCACGAGTTTGCCCGTATCCATACTGACTTTGCCGCTCCCTCGCTCTGTACGGTTCAACTGTCGCGCCGCCTGTATCCTGAGTTTTACAAACACAGCCTCGACAGCATTATCGAACGCACCGGCATTCAGACGACCAACCGCCACCGCGCCATGACCGATGTGGCCGCATTGTGTGATTATCTCGAATTAAGTCTGACAGAAAAAAATCATCAACAATGGGACGAACACGTCCGTGTATTGATGAATCCGAAAATGTTGCCCACTTGGCTGCCTGATTCGCTTGCCCAACAGCTCTATGCCCTGCCCGACAGTTACGGCGTATTGGTTTGGTTTGACTATTTCGGCAAAGCCCAAGCCATTGAAGCACATGAACGCACATACAGTGAAACCGCTACCCTGCTGCACAGCAAAAAACTGCCGCCGCACATCAAAGCCGCAGCCTCCATCCGTTTTATTCCGGCAGTCGGGCAGCTCCATACATTATGGCTCAAAGCCCAGACTATGCAGGAATACCAACTGATGCCGTCTGAAAAGTCCACATCGTTTTCTACCGTCCGCTTTATCGCTGACGAACACGGCGGCCTTCAAGCACGCATTGTCTTGTTAAACAGCGGCACCAGAAACTGGCGTCCTTACGGTTTGTTTGCCCACAAAAAAGCAGCCAAACGCGCTTTGACGCAATGGTCGCAAGAACACAGACTCTGCCCAGATTCGCTCAATATTTTGCCGACCGGCTACGCAAAGGGCGAACCCTGCCCTGTTGAGGCTGTCGGAAAATGCAATGGCAACTGCCGCCAGCCAAACGGCATCAAACATCAAAACCAACGCATTACCGAGCTTGCTGCCCTACTCCCCGTAACTGATTGGGGCAAAGCGCACGAAATTGAAATTACCGAAACCGACCCCCTGACCGGAAACAGCATTACCCTGCTCTGCGCCGGCGGCGCGTTGGCATTGCCTGATGGAAGCTGGTATTTCGACAGCAGCCTGCCTCTCGTGATTAAAAACAAATTCAGACAAGACAAAGAAAATATCCGTTTGATTGCTTAAAACAAGGCCGTCTGAAAACCAAATTTTCAGACGGCCTATTGTGAATAACTTTCCGCTTTATTCTCAAAATAAAACTCTGCCTAAATTTTAATCAGAACTTATTTTTATAATAGCAATCAAATACTAAACCAATTTATACACAAGCTGTTCACACAATTTTCAATGAAAGCTGTGTATACCCAGCCCGATGAGTAAACCATGAACAATCCTGAAATCATCTTCTTTGACATCGACGACACCCTCTACCGCAAATACACGGATACCCTGCGTCCTTCGGTTGCCCAAGCCATGCGCGCATTGAAAGCCAAAGGCATTTTAACTGCCATTGCCACCGGCCGTCCGAAAGCCGCCATTCCCGCCAAAGTCAAAGCCTTGATTCAAGAATGCGGTATCGACATGCTCGTTACCATCAACGGCCAATATATTTCCTTTCGCGGCGAACCTCTGCAAAGCTACCCCTTGGACATTGCCGACATCGAAACCGCCATCAACCTGCTTGAACAACACAAAATAGACTACGCCTTTGTCAACAACCAAGAAATTGCCGTTTCCTCCCATTCGCCACGCGTTGTCGAAGGCTTATCGCATATCCTGCCCAACTTCCTGACTGACAAAGAATATTTCCGCAAACAACCTGTTTATCAAATGTTGGTCTTTGTGGATAAGGAAGAAGAAAAAATCCTGCAACCGCTAACCCAGCAACACGGCTTCAAATCCGTCCGCTGGCATGAATATGCTGTGGACCTGCTGCGCAAAGAAGGTTCAAAAGCACGGGGCATCGCCCACGCAGTGGAAAAACTGGGGATTGATATGAACAAAGTGATGGCATTCGGCGACAGCTTCAACGACTTGGAAATGCTGTCAACCGTCGGCTTTGGTGTTGCCATGGGCAATGGCGAAGACGCTGCCAAATCTGCCGCACAATTCGTCTGCCCAAGTGTTGATGAAGACGGCGTCTTGCGCGGCTTGCAAGAATTGGGCGTAATTTAAAACATCAAATCAAAAGGCCGTCTGAACATTTTTTCAGACGGCCTTGTTCTATCAATAAACTTCCTGCCTACTTCGGCAATACCAAAAAGCTAATCAGCAATTCTTTAAATACGAACCCAAACACACCCAAGCCCAAAACCAAGAAGAGCATGGCAATGCCGAATTTGCCGGCTTTGGATTCTTTACCCAAGTTCCAAACGATAAAGCCCAAAAAGATAATCAGGCCACTCAGTAGGATTTTCATTGCCCATGAGGCGAATTCTGCTTCAGACATTATTTTTTTCCTTTTATTCTTAAGATGTGTGTTTAATTGCTTTCAGACGGCCTATTAAAATTTAAGGCCGTCTGAAATTTGTTTTTAGATTATTTGTTCAATGCTTGTTGCAAATCATCAATCAAATCGTCGATGTGTTCCAAACCGACAGAGAGGCGGATCAAGCCCGGGCGGATATTCGCGGCGAGTTTTTCTTCAGGCTGCATCCGGCCGTGCGTGGTTGTCCACGGATGGGTGATGGTCGAGCGCACATCGCCGAGGTTGGCAGTACGGGAAAAGAGCTCTACGCCGTCCACGATTTTCCATGCCGTTTCTTGGTCTGCGACTTCAAAACCTACCACAATACCGCCGCCATTTTGCTGTTTGCGGATCAGTTCGGCTTGCGGATGGTCGGGCAAACCGGTGTAGTACACAGCTTGGACTTGCAGCTGCTCTTTCAACCATTGTGCAATTTTCAGCGCATTGTCGTATTGTTTTTCCATACGCAGCGACAAGGTTTCCACGCCGCTCAACAGCTGCCATGCGTTAAACGGAGACATCGCCAAACCGCAAGAGTTGCAATACATGGCTACTTGCGTCATCAATTCATCCGAACCGGCCAACACGCCACCCATCACGCGGCCGTGGCCATCAATGGCTTTGGTTGCGGAAGACACGGAAATATCCGCACCGTGTTTCAAAGGTTGCGAACCGGCTGGCGACAAGAGACTGTTGTCCACCACCAAAAGCGCGCCGATGCGGTGTGCCAGTTCAGCTAAAGCTTCCAAATCGGCAACTTCGCCCAAAGGGTTGGACGGCGTTTCCAAGAAAAACAGTTTGGTATTGGGCTTGATGGCAGCTTTCCATTCATCCACATCAACCGGCGATACATGGCTGACTTCGATGCCGAACTTGGTAACGATGTTATTGATGAAACCGACAGTTGTACCAAACAGGCTGCGGCTGGAAATAACATGATCACCGGCTTGCAAGAAGGTAAAAAACGCTGCCTGAATCGCGGACATACCGGTCGAAGTGGCTACCGCGCGCTCTGCGCCTTCCAATGCAGCAATGCGTTTTTCAAAAGCGGCAGTAGTCGGATTGGCTGTAC
>NZ_JBQCWY010000066.1:0-10475 GCF_051956955.1 Neisseria sp. P0021.S005
TAGGATAGTGGCCATAACTGAGCAGACACGACGTGGCGACAAACGGCAAAACCAAAATTCCGAAACCAGAAGCCGTACCGCCGGAGATATACACCAAAACCATCATCATGGTGATGTCGACCACGGCGCTGGCATTGGGCAAATCTAAAGACTGCCACTGCCAGCCCGGGCGGAACACGGAGAGCATAATCAGGAAGAAATACAGCGTTACCCAGATATAAAACTCAACGTCCGGCAACGAAACGCCAATCAGGTTGCCGCCCGTGTAGCTGCCGAAAGCGTGCAAAACCAAAAGCGGTAAGACAATGGCTATTCGGGCAATGTTGATTACACCGGGAATCCGCTCCCTCAGATTACCCAGTTCTTGAAGATTGGCTCTGTTCATAAATGAACCTTTTTTTATTATCATGCAATGTCGTATAAATTTAATTTATTTAGATATATTTGTTCTTGTTTCAGGACAAACTTTTCAGACGGCCTGATATTTCCAATACCTTGCCTTTTTTACCGCGTTTGCCGTCAATATCGGCAATACGCAGTTTTTCCTGATGTTCTGCGCCGCGTCGGCCGACCGATACAACGGTAAACTCAGGAGAGGTCGTCACCATAATGTGTTCCAAAGATGCACCCTCAGCCAACGACATCAGCTGCAAACCGCGGCCTTTAGGCATGACTTTGAGTTCGCCGATGGAAAACGCCAAGAGACGGTGGTCGCTGCTGGCCAGTACGACTTTGCAGTCGGGATTGATCAGCGAAGAAGCATAGACGGCAACCGGCGGCAGGACGGTTTCGCCGCTGTCCACGGTCATGATCACTTTACCCGCTTTCACGCGTCCGATCATATCGGCCAACTTGGTGATAAAGCCGTAGCCGCCGCTGCCTGAAAGCAAGTAATGCTGTTCGGGCTGACCAGTGAGCATGGCGACGGGTTTCGCGCCGTTTTGCAGCTCGATTAAGGATGAAACCGGCACGCCGTCGCCGCGTCCGCCGGGGATTTCGGCGGCATCAAGCGTATAGGTTCTGCCCAATGAATCCAGGATGACGACGGGTAAAACCGTGCGGCCTTCGATGGTTTGCTTGAGGCGGTCGCCTTCTTTGAACGCGGTTTGGCTCAAATCAAGGTTGTGTCCGGCACGGCTGCGTATCCAGCCTTTTTCCGACAGAATCAGCGTGATGGGTTCGTCGGCGGTGGTTTGTGTCAGCACGGCGCGTCCGGCCTCTTCCACCAGCGTGCGGCGCGCGTCACCAAACTGCTTCATGTCCGCCTGCATCTCTTTGATAATTAGCTTACGTTTTTCGTTTTCGTCGCCCAAAAGAATATTCAGACGACCTTGTTCTTCGCGCAACTCGTTCAATTCTTTTTCGAGTTTGAACCCTTCCAATCGCGCCAACTGACGCAGGCGGATTTCCAAAATGTCTTCGGCTTGGATTTCGGTCAGCCCGAACGCCGCCATTAAATCGGCTTTCGGATCATCTGATTCACGAATGACTTTAATCACTTCGTCAATGTGCAGAAAGACTTTCAGACGGCCTTCGAGGATGTGCAACCGTTTTTCCACTTGACTCAAACGGAATTTCAGACGGCGTGTTACGGTAACGACGCGGAAATCCAACCATTCCTGCAAAATCGTTTTCAGGTTTTTCTGCGCAGGGCGGTTGTCCAAACCCATCATTACCAAGTTCATGGACACATTGCCTTCCAGAGAAGTCTGCGCCATCAGCGTGTTGATGAAAGTATCCGTATCGATGCGGCTGGATTTTGGTTCAAATACAAGACGCACAGGATGTTCGCCGTCTGACTCGTCGCGCACGCGGTCGATTAAATCCAGCATCAGCTTTTTGGTGTTGAGCTGGTCTTGGTTGAGCTGCTTTTTTCCCGCTTTCGGTTTCGGGTTGGTTTGTTCTTCGATTTCGGCAAGGATTTTGGCGGAATTGGCGTTCGGCGGCAGCTCGGTCACAATCACGCGCCATTGTCCGCGCGCCAGCTTCTCGATTTCATAACGCGCACGCACGCGCACGCTGCCTTTGCCGGTTTCGTAAATCCGACGCAATTCGTCTGCCGGCGTGATGATTTGACCGCCGCCGGCAAAATCGGGCGCAGGGATATACTGCATCAGGTCGGCGGTTTCCAGCGTCGGTTTCTTCAACAACGCAATCGCCGCCTGTGTGACTTCGTTTAAATTGTGCGATGGGATTTCGGTCGCCATACCCACCGCAATGCCCGACGCACCGTTGAGCAACACCATAGGCAGACGGGCGGGCAGGTGTACAGGTTCGTCAAACGCGCCGTCGTAGTTCGGCACAAAATCCACCGTCCCCTGATTGATTTCGGACAACAGCAATTCCGCAATCGGCGTCAGCCGCGCTTCGGTGTAACGCATCGCCGCCGCCCCGTCGCCGTCGCGCGAACCAAAGTTGCCGATGCCGTCGATTAAGGGATAGCGCAAGGTAAAATCCTGCGCCATGCGAACCATCGCTTCATAGGCAGAACTGTCGCCGTGCGGATGGTATTTACCCAAAATCTCGCCGACCACGCGTGCCGATTTCACCGGCTTCGCCCCCGCCGTCAAACCCATATCGCGCATGGCAAACAAAATACGCCGTTGTACAGGCTTTTGGCCGTCTGAAACTTCAGGCAGCGCGCGGCCTTTGACCACGCTCATGGCGTATTCGAGATAGGCGCGTTCGGCGTATTGACCTAACAGCAGGTAGTCTTCACCGACAGGAGATGGACTTGGAGCGGAAATGTGTTCTGTCATCAGGATGGTAAAACGAAATAAATTAAAGAAGGATATTGTAAAGCAAAATCGGTAGTCATAGCCAATTTGAGTGATGAACGGTAGCGCAGCGACAATAAGGCTTTCCGAATCAGGTCAGCAAATGGAATCCGTTTCGACAAAAAAGGCCGTCTGAAACCCTTTCATGTTTCAGACGGCCTTTTCATTTTGGTTTTAAATCAAAACTTCGTTATTCTGCAGTAGCCGGTTTGGCCGCAGTTTTAATGGTTAAGGTCACCGCTGCGGCAATGGCCAGGGAAACACCGGCAAAAGTCATCGCGTTGGCAGGGTTTGAACCCAAGAAAGTTCTGTACACCCAGCCGAAAGATACGGTTTCAATCAGCATTGGAATCACAATCATCATGTTCACAATACCCATGTACACGCCGTAACGTTCTTTCGGAATAGAACCGACCACAATCATAAACGGCACGCCCATCATACTTGCCCAACCGACACCGAAACCAATCATCGGCGCAAACATCAGGTATTTGTTGCCGATGTGCGGAATGGTGAGCAAGGCTAGTGCGGCAAGGGTTACGGCAAAGGCGTGAACATATTTGGCGGCGTATTTGCGCGCCATCCACATCAGGCCAAAGGCGGAGATAAAGGTTATCACGTTGTAAAAACCGTTTACCAGGCCGGTCCATGCAACCGCTTGGCTATACGCTTCGGTATTTTCAACGGTCGAATCCCAGACGGATTGGACGATACTGTGGGAAATATATTGCCAGTAGATGAAGAGCGCGTACCATTGGAAGAGATACACCAAGGCCAGTTGCCACAGGGCAGTCGGCATTTCGCGCACGGCAACGACAATATCTTTAACAGCATGGGCCGGACCGCTCGGCTGGGCTTTAATGGCCGCCATTTCTTCAGGGCTGGGCTCGCGTTCGGCCGTTGATAAAACGGTAATCAAAACCGAACCGATGGAGCAGACCGCACCAATATAAAACGAACCGAATACCCAATACGGAATGCCTGCTTCGGAAGTTTGTTGCAACCAGCCGATTTGTTGGAAGATATAGAGGGAAACGTTGGCCAGGGTAATGCCCAAGCCGGTAAACACAGACTGCATCAAGAAACCGGTGGATTGCTGGTGTTCAGGAACGGTATCGGCAATGAAGGCACGGAAAGGTTCCATTGCAGTATTATTACTGATGTCCAAGAGCCACAGCAGCAATACGGCCACCCACAAGGCGGTAACGTGCGGATAGATAAAGAGACAGAGACTGCAACCAATGGCGCCAATCAAGAAATACGGACGGCGGCGGCCCAATCCGGGCACCCAAGTGCGGTCACTCATCGCACCAATCATCGGCTGCACCAGCAAACCGGTAATCGGGCCTGCCATATTCAAAATCGGCAATTGGCTCGGATCGGCATGAAGAAAGCTGAAAATCGGGTTAATCGCAGTTTGCTGCAACCCGAAGCTATATTGAATACCGAAGAAACCGAAGTTCATCAGCATAATCTGGCGAAGTGTCATCGCCACTTGTGGGGAGATTTTCATAGTAAGGCTACTCCTGGATAATAAACTATGGAAACAACAAACTCCAATTTCAGCGGTATGACGCTTTTATTGTATTGGGCCGCCTTTTTAATGAGGCAATCCTGTTTTCAGACGGCCTTTATTTTGACCGTTTACATAATCTTATTTTGATGTGTGTTTGCGTTGTTTAAAGCTTATTTTCAGGCCGTCTGAAACTATTTATTAATCACAGACTGACGCCAGATGGTTTCCCCAACGACCTTGACTGACTGAACCGAGCCGGTCGGGTGTTCAATGTATTGAAACAGCAAATCCGCCGCCATCGCGCCCATGCGCAGATAAGGCAGCTCGGTACTGGTCAACGGCGGAAACAGCGTCTCCGCAATCGCGCTGTGGTTATCATAGCCGGCAACCGAAACTTGCTCGGGAACCCGCACGCCGCGCGTCCTCAAAATCCCGTACACGCGTACTGCCATTTCATCGTTACCGCAGCAAATGACCGTCGGCGGAAGCGTCAAAGACAACAGTTTCAAAATAGCCGAAATCAAAGATCCGCTGTCATTGCTGAAGTCAGGATAACCAGTTTGCACCAAATCAGGATCGAAGACAATATCCGCATCCGCCAAAGCCCGGCGGTATCCGGCCAATCTCAATCTCGTTGCTTCTACGCCCGGCTGCAAAGTCACATAAGCAATCCGTTTGTGTCCGCTTTGGATAATCCGGCGCACCAAGCCATACTGCCCTGCTTCATCGTCCGGCAAAACCGACGGCGTACCTGCCAAATCGAAACAGTTGACCAACACCATCGGGCAACGGTTGGGCACTTCCGGCAGCAATACTTCCTGATGGAAACCGGCCACATATAAAATCCCCTCGGCACGATGCTCCATAAAGGTACGGATCAGCGGCTCCATCTGACCGGGCTGCCCTGGCTTGTTGTCGATGTCGGCAATCATCAAAATCTTGCCTTGTGCACGAATCTGCTGCTGAATGCCCTTAATCAAGAACATATCCGGTATGCCGTGTCCGCCCGTATTCTCGCCTGTCCGCGAAATGGCGCCGGTAATCAGACCGACCAAGCCGGAACGGTGTGACCGCATAATCCGCGCCGCAGAAGACGGGATATAGCCCAAAGCAGCAATCGCTGTTTCTACTTTAGAACGGGTTTTATCACTGACCGGCGCATCGCCGTTAATCACCCGGCTGACCGTCTTGGGAGATACCCCGGCATAAGCAGCGACATCATAAATTGTAGCCATCTTACGGACCCGTCCCGACAAGATTTCAATAATGTTACATAGGATAACACAGCAGACATCGGTGTCATACCCCTTTTTTTTACAGAAACTTGATGATAATCAATCATTTCTTTTTCATTTTGCATACATTTCTTAAACAAAAACACCCCCGCCACCTCCCAAAACCTGTTCAAATTTGTTAAACTACAAGCCACTACAAAAAAGCAGGAAATACCTATCTATCCTGCTTATTTTACCGTTACATACTAAGGAAACGAGATGACCGCATACTCAGACGCATGGCAGGCCTTGGAAGCCCATCATGCCGATACGCAACACGTTACCCTGCGCGAACGTTTCGCTGCAGATGCCGAACGTTTCAACAATATGCACGAAATTCTGCACGGTTTGTTATTTGATTACAGCAAAAACCGTCTGGATGAAAATACCCTTGATTTATTGTGCCAACTGGCCGAAGCAGCCGATTTGCCACAATATATGCAGGCCATGAGCAGCGGTGAAAAAATCAACACCAGCGAACACCGCGCCGTTCTCCACACTGCTCTGCGCCTGCCTGCCAATGCCAAACCTGTTTACGTTGACGGCGAAAACATCGTGCCCAATGTTCATCACGAACTCAACCGCGCACTCGAGTTCGCACGCCAACTTTTAGACGGCACCCACGCAGGCATTACCGGCAAACCGATTACCGACCTGGTTCACATCGGCATCGGCGGCTCCGATTTAGGCCCGCGCATGGCCACACAGGCGCTGCAACCCTATTGGCAGAACATCCGCGTCCACTTTGTCAGCAACTCCGATGATGCCGACCTGACCCAAACCCTTCTCGGTCTCAACCCCGAAACCACCGTATTCAGCATTGCCAGTAAATCATTCCGCACACCAGAAACCCTGCTCAATGCCTATGCGGCGCGTACTTGGTACCGTGATGCAGGTTTGCCTGATTCCGGCATCTACCGCCACTTCTGCGCCATTTCCGCCGATGTGGCCGCAGCCCAAAATTTCGGTATCTCCCCCGACAAAGTCTTTGCTATGTCCGACTGGGTCGGCGGCCGCTATTCCGTCTGGTCGCCTATCGGCCTGCCGCTGATGGTTGCAGTCGGCGAAAAAGCATTCCGCAAAATGCTGGCCGGTGCACACGCGATGGACACCCATTTCTTCGAGGCCCCATTCCGCCGCAACATTCCCGTCCTGATGGCACTCATCAATGTTTGGTACAACAACTTCCAACATTCAGACGGCCAAACCGTTGTCCCATACAGCCACAATATGCGCCTCTTTACCCCATGGCTCAACCAGCTCGATATGGAAAGCCTCGGCAAACAGCGTACTTCAGACGGCCAACCCGTTTCCTGCACCACCGGCGGCATTGTCTTCGGCGATGAAGGCGTCAACTGCCAACATGCCTACTTCCAGCTTCTGCACCAAGGTACGCGTCTGATTCCCGTTGATTTCATCGTCCCCATGACCACAATCTACGGCAACCACCGCCAACACCGCTTTACTGTTGCCAATGCCTTCGCCCAAGCCGAAGCGCTGATGAAAGGCAAGACCTTAGACGAAGTACAAGTCGAATTGGCCGCACTGCCCCAAGACGAACGCGACCGTCTTGCGCCGCAAAAAGAATTCCCCGGCAACCGTCCGAGTAACAGCTTGCTCATCGACAGCCTGACACCTTTCAACCTCGGCATGCTGATGGCAGCCTACGAACACCGCACCTTCGTTCAGGGCGTAATTTGGCGTATCAACCCCTTCGACCAATGGGGCGTGGAATACGGTAAAGAGCTGGCCAAAACCATCGAACCCGAACTCGAACGCGGCACCCCGGCACACGACAGCTCCACCAACGGTCTGATTGCCTTCTACCGCAACTGCAACGCAGCATCGAAGGCCGTCTGAAAATAAAATATCCGTAAAACAAACATATCTGCCTGTCTTACGGACATTTCAAAAACCTATCGGCTTGTTCCAACAAAAGGCCGTCTGAAACTTAATTTGTCAAAGTTTCAGACGGCCTTTTATTATTCAATAAAGATAGCAGAAGTTCATTCGCCATATCCCCCATCTTTGCTACAATATCCCTTTTCTTTTTTATTGATTCCACTATGACCAACGCACCCCAAACCAGCACTATGCAGCGAATTTTCTCGCGCAAAATGCTGATCTGCATTTTCACAGGCTTCACTTCGGGGTTGCCGCTTTATTTTCTGATCAACCTGATTCCGGCATGGTTGCGCAGCGAACATGTCGATTTGAAAACCATCGGCCTGATGGCACTTATCGGGCTGCCTTTCACTTGGAAATTTATCTGGTCTCCCGTCATTGATTTGGTCAGATTACCTTTTTTAGGACGGCGACGCGGTTGGATGCTGGTTACGCAAATTGGTTTGCTGCTGACCTTGCTCATTTATGCCTTCCTAAATCCTGCTCAGCATTTATATGTAATTATGGGCTTATCGTTGGTGGTCGCTTTTTTCTCTGCCAGCCAAGATATTGTATTGGATGCATTTCGCCGCGAAATTTTGTCAGATGAAGAATTAGGCTTAGGCAACTCTATCCACGTCAACGCCTACCGTATCGCCGCTTTGGTACCCGGATCGCTCAGCTTGATTTTGGCCGACTTGATGCCTTGGCACAACGTATTCATCATTACTGCACTATTTATGCTGCCCGGTCTGCTGATGACCTTGTTTTTAGCTAAAGAGCCTGACATTCCACCATCTGTGTCGCGTACATTTGCCCAAACAGTCTCTGACCCTTTCAGTGAGTTCTTCTCCCGCAAAGGAATCAAACAGGCCATATTGGTATTGCTGTTTATCTTTCTCTACAAACTGGGCGACAGCATGGCCACTTCTTTGGCTACACCTTTTTATCTGGACATAGGCTTCAGCAAAACCGACATCGGCCTCATCGCCAAAAATGCCGGTTTATGGCCTGCTGTCATTGCCGGTATTGTAGGCGGTATTTGGATGATAAAGCTCGGTATCAATAGAGCTTTGTGGATTTTCGGCGTGGCGCAATGGGTTACTATTCTAGGCTTTGCTTGGTTGGCAAATTTTGGCAAGTTTGAAACCATCACACTGACAGAGCAAATGATGCTTGCGGCCGTGATTGGGGCAGAAGCAGCGGGCGTAGGTCTGGGTACAGCGGCGTTTGTTGCCTACATGGCTCGTGAAACCAATCCTGCATTTACGGCCACACAATTAGCCCTCTTTACCAGCCTGTCAGCCGTTCCACGTACATTTATCAATGCTTCGGCAGGCTATCTGATTGAAGCGATGGGCTACTTCAATTTCTACTGGCTGTGTTTCGCTTTGGGCATACCGGGCATGTTGCTGCTGTTTAAAGTGGCACCGTGGAATGGTGAAAAAGTGAGTAACTAGATTGCCAGTCTAAAACATCTAGCAAAACAAAAGGCCGTCTGAATATTCAGACGGCCTTTATCATACAAAAACTTTATTCGGCAGCAGGTTTGACAGTACTGCGGACATCGCCGCTTTTTTCTTTATGTTTCAAAACAGCGCGGTCGAGTTTGTCCATCAAAACATCAATCGCGGCATACATATCCTGTTCAATCGCTTCAACGTGCAAATCTTTGCCTGCCAAATGCACATCGGCTTCGGCTTTCTGGCTGACTTTTTCCACCGAGAGCGTGATGGTCACGGAAATGATGTTGTCGGCGTGGCGACTGATTCGTGCCAACTTGTCGGAAACGTAGTTTTTGATGGCTTCGGTAACATCAAAATTCAGACCGGTGATTTTCAGATTCATGATACAGCTCCTTCGGTTGGTTAGTCCGTCAAAACGGATCGGAATATATCTACTCGGTAAATTTTCGTTTGTGTGCCGGTGGGATGTCTAATGATTCTCTATATTTAGCAACTGTACGTCTGGCAATTTCAATGCCGCGTTGTTTTAATAATTTGACGAGGGTCTCGTCCGAATAGGGTTTGCTGCTGTCTTCACTTTCAATCAACTGGCTCAATACGGCTTTGATTGCGCCTTGGCTGAACCCTTCGCCATCATCATCGGCATTGACTGCCTGTGTGAAGAAATAGCGTAACGCAAACAGGCCGCGCGGGCAAGACAAATATTTCTGATTGGCGGCACGCGAGATGGTACTTTCCGCCAAACCCAATTCGGCGGCGGCATCTTTCATCAGCATGGGAGACAGGCCGATTTCTCCGAAGATGAAAAAATCTTCCTGATTTTTGACGATATACTCGGCAAGGCGGAGGACAGTGCTTTTACGCAGCTCCAAAGAATCAATGCGCTGCTTGGCTTCGTTGATTTTTTCCTTCCACTCCGGTGCGCCCTCTTCCTCTGATTTCATCAGGTCGCAATATTCCTGATTGAGCTGCAGCTTCGGCCAAGCCGCTTCGTTGCTGATGACTTCCCAGCCGTCCTTGCCCTCTTTGACCCAAACGTCAGGCTGAATATAAGGCGTAGGCGTGGCAGAGGCGAAGCCGTAGGCTGGATAGGGATTGAGCCCGGCAATCATATCGAGCGCGGCTTCTATGGTTTTGCTGTCGGTATCGGGATAAAGTTTGCGGAAACGCAGAACGTTTTGTTTGCGGTTTTTGCCTAAGTCTTGAAGCGAACTTTGCACCAAATGCGCGGCCATTTGTCGGGCAGGAGAAGCCGGCAAACGCATTAACTGCAACATAAGCGACTCGGTCAAATCCGCCGCCGCCACGCCGGGCGGCTCAAAGGTTTGCAATACATCCAGCGCGTTTTGCAGGGCTTCTTCGTCCAGCATCCATTCCAACGGCGTGTGGTCGATAATTTCTTCGAGGCTGTCGGTGAGGTAGCCTTGTTCGTCCAAAAAATCAATCAAGACGTGAACATAGGCCGCTTCCACTTGCGAGAGCGGATGCTCGCACACTTGGGCATGCAGATAGTGTTTGAAATCCTCTTCTTCGGCGATGTTGCTCCAAATATCTTCGG
>NZ_JBQCWY010000067.1:0-3234 GCF_051956955.1 Neisseria sp. P0021.S005
CTAATCTAGGTGATGGCTCAGTCACTACTACCATCGTTAAAGACGGTAAAAACGGTAAAGATGGTAAAGACGGCGCTACTGGCGCAGCCGGCGCTAAAGGCGATAAAGGTGACACTGGCGCAGCCGGCGCTAAAGGCGACAAAGGTGACACTGGCGCAGCCGGCGCTAAAGGCGACAAAGGTGACACTGGCGCAGCCGGCGCTAAAGGCGACAAAGGTGACACTGGTGCAGCCGGCGCTAAAGGCGACAAAGGTGACACTGGTGCAGCCGGTGCTAAAGGCGATAAAGGTGACACTGGTGCAGCCGGCGCTAAAGGCGACAAAGGCGACAGCATCACAGGTGAAGTTGTAGATAATGGTGACGGTACCCATACCATCACTATTACTAATCTAGGTGATGGCTCAGTCACTACTACCATCGTTAAAGACGGTAAAAACGGTAAAGATGGTAAAGACGGCGCTACTGGCGCAGCCGGCGCTAAAGGCGATAAAGGTGACACTGGCGCAGCCGGCGCTAAAGGCGACAAAGGTGACACTGGCGCAGCCGGCGCAGCCGGCGCTAAAGGCGACAAAGGTGACACTGGTGCAGCCGGCGCTAAAGGCGACAAAGGCGACAGCATCACAGGTGAAGTTGTAGATAATGGTGACGGTACCCATACCATCACTATTACTAATCTAGGTGATGGCTCAGTCACTACTACCATCGTTAAAGACGGTAAAAACGGTAAAGATGGTAAAGACGGCGCTACTGGCGCAGCCGGCGCTAAAGGCGATAAAGGTGACACTGGCGCAGCCGGTGCTAAAGGCGACAAAGGTGACACTGGCGCAGCCGGCGCTAAAGGCGACAAAGGCGACAGCATCACAGGTGAAGTTGTAGATAATGGTGACGGTACCCATACCATTACTATTACTAATCTAGGTGATGGCTCAGTCACTACTACCATCGTTAAAGACGGTAAAAACGGTAAAGATGGTAAAGACGGCGCTACTGGCGCAGCCGGCGCTAAAGGCGATAAAGGTGACACTGGCGCAGCCGGTGCTAAAGGCGACAAAGGCGACAGCATCACAGGTGAAGTTGTAGATAATGGTGACGGTACCCATACCATCACTATTACTAATCTAGGTGATGGCTCAGTCACTACTACCATCGTTAAAGACGGTAAAAACGGTAAAGATGGTAAAGACGGTGCTACTGGCGCTACTGGTGCAACCGGTGAAAAAGGTGACACCGGTGCAACTGGTGCCGACGGTAAGAACGCTGAAGCCGACGTTAAAGACAACGGCGACGGTACCCACACTGTAACCATCAAAGACGGTAACGGTAACACTACTACCACTATCGTTAAAGACGGTGCAACTGGTGCCAAAGGTGATACCGGTGATACCGGCGCTACCGGTGCAACAGGTGCCGACGGTAAGAACGCTGAAGCCGACGTTAAAGACAACGGCGACGGTACCCACACTGTAACCATCAAAGACGGTAACGGTAACACCACTACTACCATCATTAAAGACGGTGCAACTGGTGCCAAAGGTGATACCGGCGCTACCGGTGCAACAGGTGCCGACGGTAAGAACGCTGAAGCCGACGTTAAAGACAACGGCAACGGTACTCATACTGTAACCATCAAAGACGGTAACGGTAACACCACTACTACCATCATTAAAGATGGTGCAACTGGTGCCAAAGGCGATACTGGTGCAACTGGTGCCGACGGTAAAAACGCTGAAGCCGACGTTAAAGACAACGGCGACGGTACCCACACTGTAACCATCAAGGACGGTAACGGTAACACCACTACTACTATCGTTAAAGACGGTGCAACTGGTGCCAAAGGCGATACCGGCGCAACTGGTGCAACAGGTGCCGACGGTAAGAACGCTGAAGCCGACGTTAAAGACAACGGCAACGGTACTCACACTGTAACCATCAAAGACGGTAACGGTAACACCACTACTACCATCGTTAAAGACGGTGCAACTGGTGCTAAAGGTGACACTGGTGCAACTGGTGCAACTGGTGCCGACGGTAAGAACGCTGAAGCCGACGTTAAAGACAACGGCAACGGTACTCACACTGTAACCATCAAAGACGGTAACGGTAACACCACTACTACCATCATTAAAGATGGTGCAACTGGTGCCGACGGTAAGAACGCTGAAGCCGACGTTAAAGACAACGGCAACGGTACCCACACTGTAACCATCAAAGACGGTAACGGTAACACCACTACTACCATCATTAAAGATGGTGCAACTGGTGCCGACGGTAAGAACGCTGAAGCCGACGTTAAAGACAACGGCGACGGTACTCATACTGTAACCATCAAAGACGGTAACGGTAACACCACCACTACCATCGTTAAAGACGGTGCAACTGGTGCTAAAGGTGACACTGGTGCCGACGGTAAGAACGCTGAAGCCGACGTTAAAGACAACGGCAACGGTACCCACACTGTAACCATCAAAGACGGTAACGGTAACACCACTACTACCATCATTAAAGATGGTGCAACTGGTGCCGACGGTAAGAACGCTGAAGCCGACGTTAAAGACAACGGCAACGGTACTCACACTGTAACCATCAAAGACGGTAACGGTAACACCACTACTACCATCGTTAAAGACGGTGCAACTGGTGCTAAAGGTGAAGCTGGTAATACTGGTGCAACTGGTGCCGATGGTAAGAATGCCAAGGCCGATGTTAAAGACAATGGCGACGGTACTCATACAGTGACCATCGTTGACGGTGACGGTAAAACTACTACCACTATCGTTAAAGACGGTAAGAACGCTGAAGCCGACGTTAAAGACAACGGCAACGGTACTCACACTGTAACCATCAAAGACGGTAACGGTAACACCACTACCACTATCGTTAAAGACGGTGCAACTGGTGCTAAAGGTGACACTGGTGCCGACGGTAAGAATGCTGAAGCTGAAGTTAAAGACAACGGCGACGGTACTCACACTGTAA
Source organism: Neisseria sp. P0021.S005 (assembly GCF_051956955.1). Lineage (NCBI taxonomy): Bacteria > Pseudomonadati > Pseudomonadota > Betaproteobacteria > Neisseriales > Neisseriaceae > Neisseria > Neisseria sp. P0021.S005. The sequence goes on from NZ_JBQCWY010000067.1 coordinate 2,977, forward strand.
CCATCAAAGACGGTAACGGTAATACCACTACTACCATCGTTAAAGACGGTGCAACTGGTGCTAAAGGTGAAGCTGGTAATACTGGTGCAACTGGTGCCGATGGTAAGAATGCCAAGGCCGATGTTAAAGACAATGGCGACGGTACTCATACAGTGACCATCGTTGACGGTGACGGTAAAACTACTACCACTATCGTTAAAGACGGTGCAACTGGTGCCAAAGGCGATACCGGTGCAACTGGTGAAAACGGTAAGAACG
>NZ_JBQCWY010000067.1:3334-10462 GCF_051956955.1 Neisseria sp. P0021.S005
CTGAAGCTGAAGTTAAAGACAACGGCGACGGTACTCACACTGTAACCATCAAAGACGGTAACGGTAACACCACTACTACTGTCGTTAAAGATGGTGCAACCGGTGCAACTGGTGCCGACGGTAAGAACGCTGAAGCTGAAGTTAAAGACAACGGCGACGGTACTCACACTGTAACCATCAAAGACGGTAACGGTAACACCACTACTACTGTCGTTAAAGATGGTGCAACCGGTGCAACTGGTGCCGACGGTAAGAATGCTGAAGCTGAAGTTAAAGACAACGGCGACGGTACTCATACTGTAACCATCAAAGACGGTAACGGTAACACTACTACTACTGTTGTTAAAGACGGTGCTAAAGGTGATACTGGTGCAACTGGTGCTAAAGGTGAAAACGGTAAGTCTGCTGAAGGTAAAGTTGAGCGTGATGAAGCTAAAGGTACTTCTACTATCACTATCAACAACTTCGATAAAGACGGTAAAGTCATCTCTACTACTACTGCAACCGTGAAAGATGGTAAAGACGGTAAAGATGGTAAAGATGCTGACGGCACCTTCGGTCTGGTTGACGAGACTGGTACTACTGACGGCTCTATCTCCAAAAAACTGAATAACACTATTCAGATTAAAGGTGATGCGGGTACTAAAGTCCAAGTATTCGACAAAGCAACCGGTAAGACTTCAGAGAAAGAAGTTCAAAACATCTTCGTTAAGAAAGACGGCGATGCGCTGAAAGTCAGCTTGAACCCTGATCTGACCGTTAACAGTGTTACTACTAACGAACTGAAAGCAGGTCCTGTAACCATCAACCAAGGTGGTATCGATGCCGGCAACACTACTATTAAAAATGTTGCTCCAGGTAAGAACGGTACCGATGCGGTTAACGTTGACCAGCTGAACCAAAAATTCGGCGATGTGAACAGCAATGTGAACAAAGTTGACAACAACGCCCGCGCAGGTGTGGCTCAAGCTCTGGCTACTGCCGGTCTGCCACAAGCTTACTTGCCAGGTAAGAGCATGCTGGCTATCGGTGGCGGTCACTACCGCGGTGAAACCGGTTACGCTGTCGGCTTCTCTAGCATCTCCGATGGTGGTAATTGGATCATCAAAGGTACTGCTTCCGGCAACTCACGTGGTCACTTCGGTGCTACCGCAGCAGTTGGTTACCAATGGTAATCTGACTTTCAGACGGCCTGAAAAAGTCGTCTGAAAAGACGAAGCAAAGTAAATGCGGCCTATTTAGGCCGCATTTTTTTATGCTTAGATTATGTTTTGGGTTGATTCGATGAGTTAATCGTAATAGTAGCCAAAGAGAAATGAATATATCTTTAGCAGTCTGTTGTAATTTTAAAGGCCGTCTGAAACATCATTGGATGTTTCAGGCGGCCTTTCATTTATTCGCACGATATACCATTAATCTCAAATATTTGCGCGTTCGACTTCTTTCCATGCGTCTAGAATCAGGCTGCCGTCGTTGTCTTTCAGCAAAGTAGCATCTGAGAGCATACGGCGCCAAGTGCGGGCATTTTTTAGGCCGTGCATTAAGCCTAGTGCGTGGCGGACGATATGGCGCAGGATTGTGCCTCGTCCTAAGGCGATTTGTTCGCGACTGTATGCATATAGCCAAGCTGCTAAGTCTGCGTATTGGATTGGTGCGTGTGCGTCGTTGTAAAACATTGTATCCCAATCGCGCATCAGCATTGGATTGTGATAAGCCTCGCGCCCGATCATGACCCCATCGACAAATTTCAGATGTTCGGCGATTTCTTCGTTGGTAGTGATGCCGCCGTTAATCAAAATTTCCAAGTCGGGAAAATCTTGTTTTAAACGATACACGTATTCATATTTGAGTGGCGGGACTTCGCGGTTTTCTTTCGGGGATAAACCGTCCAGCCAAGCATTGCGTGCATGGACAATAAATGTGCGGCAGGCTGTTTTTTCGCGAAGTGTTCCCACAAAATCTGCTACGACTTGATATTCTGTCTGTCTGTCTACACCGATGCGGTGTTTGACCGTCACCGGAATTTCAACTGCATCCTGCATCGCATTCAAACAATCTGCCACCAAATCTACATCATTCATCAGGCAAGCGCCGAAAGCGCCTTTTTGAACGCGTGGGCTGGGGCAGCCGCAATTTAGGTTGACTTCGTTATAGCCATACGCTTCAGCCGCTTTGGTAGCGATTGCCAAGTCATGCGGATCTGAGCCGCCAAGCTGTAAAGCTACCGGTTGCTCGCCTTCGTTGAAACTCAAAAAGCGGTCTTTATCTCCGTAAACCACCGCGCCTGAATTGACCATTTCGCTATAAAGCCAAGCATTGCGTGTAATTTGTCGCGCCATAAAGCGATAGTGTCTGTCTGTCCAATCAAGCATGGGTGCAACAGACAAGCGGCGGGAAGGTAGGGAAGAAGCAGACATTGAGATGACTTTCAAACAAAATAACGCATTATATAGTGTATTAAATTGACTTTCGATATCGGCCGGTAAATCAAAATTATATATAAGGTATCACTGGGTGCAACCGTGTTGTACCTGAGGCTAAATCCATTCATGTTGATGGAAATCCAATATTCAGACGGCCAAATAAGTTTTAAAATGTCAAACAACAAACCATTAGAATGATAAGGAAAAAACATGGCACAATTTTTCGCCATCCATCCCGATAATCCCCAAGACCGCCTCATCAAGCAAGCCGCCGATATTGTCCGCAGTGGCGGCGTTATCGTTTACCCTACGGATTCCTGCTATGCGCTTGGCTGCAAACTCGGCGACAAAACCGCGATGGAACGCATTCTCGCGATTCGTAAAATCGATCAAAAACACCATCTGACCCTGATGTGTGCCGATTTGAGCGAATTGGGTACTTACGCCAAAGTGGATAATGCCCAATTCCGCCAGCTCAAAGCAGCTACGCCTGGCAGCTACACCTTTATCCTGCAGGCAACCAAAGAAGTACCCAATCGCACGCTTCACCCCAAGCGCAAAACCATCGGTCTGCGTGTTCCCGATAACGCTACTGCCTTGGCACTTTTGCAAGAATTGGGCGAACCTATTTTAAGTTGCACCCTCATGCTGCCCGAAGACGACGAGCCATTGACCGATCCATACGAAATCCGAGACCGTCTTGAGCATGCTGTTGATTTGGTTATTGATGGTGGCTGGTGCGGTACTGAGCCGACGACGGTTATCGATATGACCGATGGAACTGAGCTGATTCGTCAAGGCAAGGGCGATATTACCGTATTCGGTTTGTAAAACCATCCGCATTTGTATAAGTAGGGATATGCGTATTTTTTCTATGACGTATTAAAAGCATATTGCCAATTTTATTGATAGTTTAAAAAACAAATTATTCAATTAAGCAATTGTTCAAAATCATTTCATCAAAGGCCGTCTGAAACATTTCAGACGGCCTTTTTCTTTCGTTTTTTAATAAATAATATTTTAAATAATTGGCATATGAGTTGCATGGTTACTGTGTTTGCTTGTGACTTGTCAATGGAATACAACATACCGCTTATTAATAGAAACATGGCTGGAGCCCTTTTGATGATTGGTTTTTTGGTTGAAAGCCGTAATTTCATTTAGAAATTAAAGATAATCGGTTGATATTTCTGACTAGCGGATATTTAGTAAGTATGAAATACTATTTCATTTCGAGATAGTGAAAGACCTAAATTTCGTCTTAAAGTGACAATAAACGTCAGCTCGAAGCAAGCATTTTGCAGGGAAATCCTCCGCAATAGATTTTTTAAAGTAGCGTCATGCTAACGCCTACGCTTTTACCCCTCATAAAAAGAGAAAGACACACTAATGAATAAGATATTTAAAGTCGTTTGGAACCGTACGATTCAATCTTTCGTTGTAACGTCCGAATTGGCCAAAGGCCGTGTGAAATCGTCTGCAGAACAAAACAGTACAAATGTATCTGCCGAATCCGGTAAAAATGGTATTGCGACAGTTTTCAGATTGACAGTGATTTCGGCAGCTCTTTTGGGTGCAGGTAATTCGTATGCGGCAACTGCAGTACGAGGAAAAATTGAATTTGATGCTGTAACCAGTGCGACCGCGGTTAGTGGTGCAACAGCGACCGGTATTGGTGCCCTGTCAGTAGGAGCATCAGCCAATGCTACGGCTAATGGTGCAGTTGCGGTAGGTACGAGTGCAAATGCAACACATAATAACAGCCTTGCTGTTGGTACAAATGCCAAGGCTACTCAAACTCATGCTGTTGCGATGGGTGCAGATACAAGTGCAAGTAGTTCACATGCAACAGCGATAGGTAAAAGTGCCAATGCTGTTTCTACAGATTCAACAGCATTGGGTGCAGATTCTAAAGCAAATGGTACGCAAGCGACAGCGGTAGGTAAGAATGCACTTGCTAATAATACCGGTACAACGGCATTAGGCAATTCGGCACAAGCATTTGGTATAGGCTCTATTGCTTTAGGCCAATCCAGTGTTTCTCGAGGAAGTAATGGGGTTGCAATCGGTGTTGGTAGCGAGGCTTCTGCAAATGCAGAGAATGCCATTGCAATCGGTACGAATGCGGTAGGTAAGATTACGGAATCTATCGCTGTAGGTAGTTCGGCACAGGCTCAAAGTGCAAACACTATTGCCATCGGTAGAGGTGCAGTTGCAAGCTCTCCTGGTGTCGTTACAAAAACTCCAGGTAGCAGAGATGTGGCTGCGAGTGCGATCGCAATTGGCTTAGAAGCCAATGCAAGTAGCTATGGTGCAATCTCAATCGGCCGTGAAGCGGGGCTGGAGATTCAGAATCCAACTAACGCAACGGCTAATAATATTGCTATCGGTAATACTGCGCGTGTAGGTGATAAAACTGCAAAAAATGTAAGCCAGTCTATTGCCATTGGTTCGGGTAATCACAGAGATACTAATACAGAAGGTAGACCTGAAGGTGCATGGGCACGCGGTGACCAATCTATTGCCATTGGTGGTAATGTTGTGGCTAATGGCAACTCATCTGTTGCCATTGGTGGTGACGATTTGGTGGCGGTAACGAGTACTCTATATTCAGGTAACGCTTCTGACCAGTTTGTTTATTACAATGCAGACGGTAGTGTTAGAGAGCGTTACGCGCTGGCCGGTAAGAATTTGGGTACCATTTACACGAAGATGAGCGGTGATACGATTAGTGGCTATCCGACTACATTGGCCGGTCAAGGCTCTGTTGCCTTGGGTGTTCAAGCCAATGCTACTTCCGATTTATCTTTGGCTGTTGGTACAAGGTCTCAAGCCTCCTCATTTGGTGGTGTGGCTGTAGGTACAGGTGCAAAGGCAACTTTGCTGAACTCTGTAGCTTTGGGTACGGCTTCTAAAACCGATAAAGAAGGTCGGGCATACGTTCAACGTGAAATCATGGGCGTGACCTACACTTGGGCAGGCGGTGCAACTACTGATGCCGGTGATGTTGTGTCTGTCGGTTCTAAAGGTTACGAACGCCAAATCATCAATGTATCCCCCGGCGATATTTCCGCTACTTCCACTGATGCGATCAACGGCTCACAGCTTTATGGTGTCTTGAATGCAATTGAGCGAGTCCGTTATTTTTCCGTTAAATCAGAAGAAGGCAAAACTGACGGTACGAAAAACTGGAACAATGACGGCGCAAAAGAAACCAATTCAATTGCGATCGGACCAAATGCAGCAACAAGTACAGGTGCGACGGGCAGTATTTCCTTAGGGCATAATGCTAACGTACTTGGTTCATCTTCTGTTGCCGTTGGCCCAAATGCGACTGTAACTTCAAGAACTGTGGGTGCCGTGGCTTTAGGTTCTAATGCTAATTCCCGCGGTACTGGCTCTATTGCCATAGGTTTGAATACAGAAAATGATCGCAATTACTCTATAGTCGTCGGTGCACACAGTAGAGCCAACTACGAAAATGCAACTGTTGTCGGTGCGAGGGCATCTGCACAAAATAACGGTACGGCAATGGGCTATTTGTCAAATGCAGTCGGTGATGATTCTGTTGCAATTGGTCATCAGGCACAGACTGCTCAATCTTATTCTATCGCCATTGGTAAGCAGGCAAACAGTTCAGGCCTTTATTCCACCGCTATTGGTTCCTCAGCCCAAGCTGCCGGGCAGAATAGTTTTGCCGGCGGTAATAATGCAAAAGCGACTGGAAGCGATTCAGTTGCTTTGGGTAGTGGCGCGACGACTACGATCGGTAGCTCCGTTGCATTGGGTAATGGTGCTGTTGGCACTGCCAATAATTTTGATGCAACAGCTAAAAATGCAACATTCAAAAACGATAGTGGTACGACGACTAATGTCAGCTATGCAGCTTCTTCATCCGCTAAAACAGGCGCGGTTTCTGTAGGCAGTGCAGGCAATGAACGCCAAATCCAGAATGTTGCCGCAGGCCGTATTTCCGCCACTTCGACCGATGCGGTCAATGGTAGCCAGCTGTACACCGTTATGAACAATGTTGGACACAATATCCAACAAAACGGTACAGACAAATCTCGTATCAATAACAACGGTACAGTCAACTACGCCGATGGCAACTTGACGACTGTTGCAATCACCGATGGCGAGAATGCATCAAAAGTTCAAATCAACGTCACTCAAGGCACATTGTCTGTCGATAATAATGGCACAGTGTCCGCACCGACTGCCGGTGTAGCGACTGCCGGCGATGTTGCTAATGCCATCAATAATGCCAAAACCACAACCAAGGTGGCGGCAGGCAGTAACGCGCACGTTAATAAAACAACCTCAGGCAAAGAGACCACTTATACCGTCAGCGCAGATAAAGCAACGGTACAAGTTTCCAATGCTTTGAATTTGACTTCCAATACTACAACTGCAGCCGATGGTGCCGTCACAACTGAGTACAGTATCGATCTTGCTCAAAGTACTAAAGATAACATCCAAAAAGGTGTGGATGCCAAAACCACCGTTGATACCAAAGGTCTGACCTTCAACGGCGACAGCGGCAGCACCAATATCGAAAAACTCGGCTCCACCGTGACCGTTGCCGGCGACGACAACATCACCACTGAAGCCCAAGACGATAAAGTGACCGTCAAGCTGAACAAAGACCTGGTGGTAGACAGCGTCAAAGCCGGCGACACCACCGTGAACAACGACGGTGTGAAAG